>NZ_JAWHNU010000046.1:0-59291 GCF_032582135.1 Pseudomonas syringae group sp. J309-1
CCCTGATGAAAAATCAGAGCGAATATCAACCCAAAGGGTGGGTTATGGCTTGATCACAACCATAGAATCTCCCACAGAGAAATACATCGTCCCGTCCGTCACACAACCACCCCAACCTTCTCCGGCCGGTTCCCCGCCAACACTTTCTGCGCCCGGGATAGCTCGATAGCCTGAGCGATTTCATACCGGCATTCGATATTGCGCGCCACCCCGCCGACCGAGTTCTGACCAATCCCCAGCAACGTGCTGCCATTGATCATGACTGCAAGCCCCGCAGTCACCCACATTTTGCCGCCACTCACGATGCACGCTCCTGAGTGTTCAGCGCTGCGCGATCAACCAGCGTTTGGGTTGAGGGTGTTGTCAGTTGCGGATTCATGCTGGTAACAGTAACCACTGCAATAAAAACCACATAAAGCGAAATGGCGATGTAAGCGCCTTGTTTAATGGAATGAAGAATGGCAGTGGCCATGGGTGTAACTCCGTAAGTTCCAGTGTTGTGTAGCCAGGCCGACAGGATCGTGGAAAACCGGAGTATTGAAAAACGATAGCTGGAAATAGCGAATATCAGTTGGGTTGATTATTGAATCGGTTTATCAATTCAATAGATAACCTTCTGTAGGAGTGAGCTTGCTCGCGATAGCATTAGTGGGCCCAGTGTATCTTCAACTGATAAATCGAATCGCGAGCAAGCTCACTCCTACAGGTCGCGTGTTTGCTGTGCGACAACGTGGCATCAGAGACACCGAGGCAGGTCCTAAAGGATCGTGGCCAAAAAAAAGCCCGCATCCTATGAGAGACGCGGGCCAAGAGGGGATTTATCCGGCGCTTTCGCGAGCAGGCTCACTGGCAGAATTTGCATGGCTCTGATACGCGATGATCAGAAGGTCGCAAAAACCTGGGTAAGCGAACATGCTCGCGAAAGCGGCAGTGATCTATTAACAAAAGCAACAATCAACAACAGTGCTGTTCAGAAATCCATTCCCGGGTAGCGATACATTCGTTAACCGGGAATGGATTCAATCGCTTGTTCATTGTTGAGTCTTGTGATCCAGTGCTGCGTAGAAATTAGCACTTTGCTGCAAGTATTTAGGGGTATAAGTCTGGGTGGCGTGAGCCTTCTTGTCGGACACATCAACACTGGCATGGGCAGGCAATGCAACAGTGGCGGAAATGGCAGACGCGGCAATGATGGAGAAGATATTGAAGTTCATGGTGTTAACCCTCGGATGTTCTATTGAACTACGTTTCAAGTCTTGACCGTCTTGGCCGTGACTCAAACTTACCCCCGAGGGCGGCTCAGCCGAAATGTTTTGTAGCACTAGCTCATATCACTTGAATTGATAGAACCCCAAGCCCTCATGAATAAAGGGCTTGGGGTTCTCACAGCATCACTTGCCGGTCAGGAATCGGAAGTCCGAGGGCGAATCGAAGTCGAGCTTTTGCACCGTGTCACCCAGCAAACCGGTTTTCGGATCGACTTTCACCGTGACGATCTGGTTGCTCTTCTGGTTGGCGATCAGCATGAAATGGCCGCTTGGGTCGATGCGAAACTCACGTGGCTCTACACCTTCAACAGAACGACGCTGCACTTCCTTGAGCTGCCCTTTGGCGTCGATGGCAAACACCAGCACTTGATTGGCTTCACCACGATTGGCGACGTAAAGGAATTTGCCGTCCGGCGAGGTGTGCAAACCACCGGCGCCGACTTTCTGCTGCGCATCCTTGTTCTTCAGGTCTACCAGTTGGGTCTGCTTGAACACACCGTCGTGATAATCAAAGACTGCAACCTGCGCGACCATTTCCAGGGTCAGCCAGGCGTGTTTACCATCTTCACTGAACAGCAGATGACGCGGGCCGCTGCCAGCGGGCAATTGCACCGTTGGCGTTTTGGCCGGTTGCAAAGGCTTGGCGCGATTGCCGTCGTAGCTGAAGACCAGCATCTTGTCGGCACCGAGATCGCTGGTCACCACGTACTTGTCATCCGGCGTCGGGATCGCCGAGTGGACGTGGGAAGACGCCTGACGCTCAGGGTTGACCTTGCTCGCGCCATGATCATTGCTGACCTGAACGACTTCGGACAGCTTGCCGTCCTTGCCCACCGGGATCACTGCCAGCGCCCCACCCGGATCGGGTTGCACGGCATAGTTGGAGACGAACAGGAAGCGCTGGTCCGGGCTGAGGCTGGAATGCGTCGGCTCGTCACCCTGGCTCTTCACCTGATTGATCGGGGTGATCTGATGGGTCTTGGCATCAATCGCAAAACTGCTGACCTTGCCGACAACATCTTTTCCGCCGGGACCGTTCTCGTTGACCACGAACAGGTGGCGCTGATCTTTGGAAAGGGTCAGCCAGGACGGGTTGTCAGTCTTGACCACTTGTAGGGGTTTGGCATCGAGCTGGCCGGTCTGGCTGTTGAAGCGGTACCGGTAAATACCTTCGCTGGAAGCCTGGGTGTAAGAACCAATCAGTACATCGTATTCAGTCATGCTTTGCGCCTGTATGGGAAAAGCGCTCATTGCGCCGGCCAGTGCCAGCCAAGGCAGAAATGTACGAGTCATGGGCAGAGCCTTCTTTTTTCAGGTTGTTAGTGGGCGCCATCGACGCGCGAACAACGCTTAGGACAGGCTTGCCGCTGATTGGTTTTATCCGCAGGTCAGTCCTGTTGTACGTCTTCTTCGTCGTCTTTGGTCGGCGTGAACGCTTCGAGGCATTTCATGCGGTGTTCATTTGTACCGTCAGTGATCAGCCAGCACTGCTGAGCTTCATCAAAGGTCGCGGCGTTGACCTGCTCCATCGTGAAACGCCAGGTCTTGCGCTCGCGACCATCCATGCACTCGAGGGTCAGAAAGTCGCCCAGAAAGAAATCCCAGGCATGCAGCCCGTCAATTTCCAGCATCGTGGCGTCTTTCAGGGCTGCGCTCATCGTCGTCGGATTGGTGGTCAT
Organism: Pseudomonas syringae group sp. J309-1; assembly: GCF_032582135.1. NCBI lineage: Bacteria > Pseudomonadati > Pseudomonadota > Gammaproteobacteria > Pseudomonadales > Pseudomonadaceae > Pseudomonas > Pseudomonas syringae group sp. J309-1. Next base: position 2,948 of record NZ_JAWHNU010000046.1, read on the forward strand.
GGCAGTCTTCGTCTGTGTAAAAGCGCGAATGATAGGCCAAAACCACCTTGGACAGAACCACCGTCACAATCAGGCAGTCGCTTCAACTGCACCCGCCGAAGGTTTGTCATGGGTGGTTTCGCGCACGTAATAACGGTTCGGTATCCCCCAGATAATCAGCGCCGTGGCCAGCACGCAGACCGCGCACAAGACGTACAACGCAGGCGTCGCCGCACCGGTCAGATCCTTGACCCGCCCGACCATGAAGGGCGCGATGATCCCGCCCAGTTGACCGATGGAGTTGATCAGCGCAATACCTGCCGCTGCCGCGAGACCGCTGAGGAAACGTGGCGGGATGGTCCAGAAAATCGGCATCCAGGCGATGATGCCGGTCATGATCATGGTCATACCGATCATCAAAGGCAGCAGTTGACCGGGGAAGACGGCACACACCAGATACCCCGCCGCCGTGAACAACGCGCAGCCCGCCATGTGCCAACGGCGCTCACCGCGTCGGTCGGAGCTCGCACCGATCAGCAAATTGCCGACCACTGCGCCTACATAGGGAATCACCGTCAGCCAACCGATGGTCATGGTGTCGGCAACACCGGCGCTCTTGATCAACTGCGGCATCCAGAACAGCAAGCCGGTCAGGGCCATGACCAGGCACAGGTAAATCAACGACATCACGTAAGTAGTCGGGTGCTTCCAGATGTCCTTGAAGGTTTGCGGGGTCTGGGGCTGGACTTCACGCGCCATACGCGCCAGCACTACTTTTTTCTCGGCGTCGTTGAGCCACTTGGCGTCTTCGATGCGATCGCAGACGAACCAGAACACCACGATGCCAAGCAACACCGACGGCAGGCCTTCAAGCAAAAACAGCCAGCGCCAGCCAGGCATGCCCAGCACGCCGTCGAAATGGTTGAGAATCAGCCCGGCAATTGGCCCGCCGACGATACCGCACAGGCAGATCGAGCTTTTGAAATAGGAATTGACCCGCGCGCGACGGTTGCTCGGATACCACTGGGTAAAGAAATACAGCACGCCTGGTACGAAGCCCGCTTCCATGACCCCGATCAGAAAGCGCAGGGTGTAAAACCAGAACTCGGTCTGCACAAACATCATGCACGCCGAGGTGATGCCCCACGTGACCATGATTCGCGCGATCCATACCCGGGCGCCGATCTTGTGCAGGAGCATGTTGCTGGGGACTTCAAACAGAAAGTAACCGACGAAGAACAGGCTGGCCCCGAGGCCATAGACCGTCTCGCTGAAACCCAGATCGCTTTGCATCTGCAACTTGGCAAAGCTGATATTGACCCGGTCCAGATAGGCAAACAGAAAGCAGAGGATAAACAGCGGGATGATCCGCCAGTTCACCTTGCGATAGATCTTGTCCTCGAAAGCATCCGCATCGAACGCTTCCACTGGCGCAGTGTGGGTGGTCATGTGCGCACCTCCTTGTTGTTATTGGAGTGTCGGGTGTTGGTACTGACTTGAACTGAAACGCGATTTTTGTGGAGTGGTCCCGGTATCCCTGACACCGCGCTGTCGCGCAGCAAACGGGTGACCTGTAGGAGCCAACTTGTTGGCGAGACGTCGGACCCGCATCGTCAGAAATTCCGCTTCGCCAACAAGTTAGCTCCTACAAGGTCCGCGTTTCAAATCCATTATTGGAGTGATGTTTGATAGGAGCTGAGCTTGCTCGCGATAAGGGCACCGCAGATATCAGGTCAATCGCATCCAGCCTTATCGTCGGAATGCCGCCCAGACCAAGCTCAGCTCCCACAGGGTTAAATCGCATTCCTATGGATGATCATCACAATTGCCCGATCCCGCCCGGCAGAAACGCGGCTTCGGTCTTCTCAATCCCGTTCACCAGCGGCTTGCCGAACTCCGCCTGGCTGATCTGGAACTGATCCCCCGGCTGGGTGCGCACGCCATCGGCAAAGGAAAGTGTAGCGGTGCCGAAGAAGTGCACATGCACATCCCCCGGACGCAGGAACTGGCTGTATTTGAAGTGGTGATACTCGAGGTTTTCCAGGCTGTGGCACATGTTGGCTTCACCACTGAGGAATTCCTTCTCCCAGATTACTTCACCGTCGCGCAGCACGCGGCTGGTCCCGGCCAGGTTCTGCGGCAGCTCGCCAACCCGCAGTTCCGGGCCAAAGGAACAGGCACGCAATTTCGAGTGAGCGAGGTACAGGTAATTACGGCGCTCCATGATGTGATCGGAGTATTCGTTGCCGATGGCGAAACCCAGGCGATACGGTTTGCCGTCGTTGCCAATCACGTACAGGCCGCTGAGTTCGGGTTCTTCGCCGCCATCTTCGGCGAACGGCGGTAGCGCGAAGGCAGCGCCGGGGCGCACGACGATGCTGCCGTCACCCTTGTAGAACCATTCAGGCTGAACACCCGCTTGCCCGGCTTCAGGCTTACCGCCCTCCACGCCCCATTTGAAAATGCGCATGGTGTCGGTCATCGCCGCTTCGTCACCCGCCTGCTGATGCATTTTGTCCCGTGCTGAAGCGCTGCCCAAGTGAGTCAGGCCGGTGCCGCTGACCAGCACATGGGAAGGATCAGGATGATCCAGCGGTGGGAGAATGCGCAGATCCTGCAACAGTTGCGCGTAATCATGGCTGTCGCCAACGCCCTGTTTATCGACCTGCTGCGCCAGACCGATACCGGCGTCGATAGCGGATAACGCCAGATCACGCACGCTCTGCGCGCCCTGCACTTCACGGATCACATCGCCGTCCACCAGACCGACGCGACGCTGGCCATTGCTGAGTTCGAATTGCACTAGGTTCATTGGGATCTCCTTTCAAAATTTACTAACGCACCTTTCGGTAGGAGGCAACTTGTTGGCGAAATGCAGAACGCGGTGTGCCAGGCACGCCGCCTCGCGAACAAGTTCGCTCCTACCGTTATTAATCAAGTGCGGCCGCGGGCGCTGGCGGCGAAATCGCTGGCGGGCAGCACATGTTTGCGCTCCAGCAGGTGGTAAACCACGCCGGTCAAAACCAGTCCGAAGACCATCACGCCGGACAGGAAGTACAAGCCCGAAGCCAGATTGCCGGTGTATTCCTTGAGCGCGCCGATCACGAACGGACCGATGTAGCCACCCAGATTGCCCACCGAGTTGATCAGGGCTATCCCGGCCGCCGCACTGGCGCCTGCAAAGAAACGGCCGGGCAAGGTCCAGAACACGGCGGTGCAGGAGAACAGCGCGAAAGCGACCAGACACAGTGCCGCCAGTTGCGCGACCGGCAATGTCAGCCAGGCGCTGAGGAAAAGGCCGATCGCGCCCAGCACATAAAGCACCGCGAGGTGTCCGTAGCGGTCATTCAGCCGATCGGAACTGCGCGGGACAATAAGCAAGCCGATGATGCCGAAGATGTAAGGCACCGAGGATACGAAACCGGTGACCAGATCCGTGCCGCCAAACTGTTTGATCAGCGTCGGCAGCCACAGGCCCAGACCATAAATGCTCAAGGTCACTGGAAGGTAAAACAGTGCCAATAGCAGGACACGTTTGTCCTTCAGGGCATGCAATGGATTGCCGTGACGCGTCTGACCGTACTCTTCCAGGTCCTTTTTCAGTTCGCCGGTCAGCCAGTTTTTTTCCGTCTCGTTCATCCACGTGACTTGTTGTGGACCGTCTGGCAACCAGCGCAGCACCGGCCAGGTCAGCAGGATGGCCGGGGTGCCGATGACAATAAACAGCCACTGCCAACCGTGCAGACCCAGCACGCCATCCATGCCCAGCAAACCACCGGACACCGGGCCAGTAATCATCATCGCGATGGGTTGGGAAAGGATAAACAGGCCAAGGATCTTGCCGCGATGGCGAACCGGGAACCACTGCGTGATGTAGTACAGCACGCCCGGAAAGAAGCCCGCCTCGGCCGCACCCAGCAGAAAACGCATCACATAAAAGCTGTGCGGCCCCTGCACGAAGGCCATACCAATGGTAATCGCGCCCCAGGTGATCATGATCCGCGCGAACCAGCGACGAGCGCCGAAGCGTTCGAGCATCAGGTTGCTGGGGATTTCAAACAGGAAGTAGCCGATGAAAAACAGCCCTGCGCCCAGCCCGTAGGCCGCGTCGCCGATACCAATGTCCGCGCCCATGTGCAGCTTGGCAAAACCCACGGCAGAGCGGTCCACATAAGCGATCAGGTAAAGCAGGATCAGGAAGGGAATCAATTTCAGGGTGATGCGGCGAATAAGCCTGAGTTCCTGGCTCATGTGTGCGATCTCCAATTGTTCTTGTTATGGAGTGGAGATCGCCTCTGGCCTGAAGCATCTGCATGCAGCCGCCACGGTCGTCCCTCACTTGAAATCGACTATATAGTATTACTATTTAGCTAACAACTCTTCCAATGGCGCGAATTTGCGCTTAACTTAAGCAGCAGAAAAGCCATTAAGTCTTACAATAAGAGAGCTGATCATGTCTGATTCCGATAAAAAACCCCTGCGTTCTGCCCAATGGTTTGGTACTGCCGACAAGAACGGCTTCATGTACCGCAGCTGGATGAAGAATCAGGGCATCGCCGATCACCAGTTTCAGGGCAAGCCCATTATTGGCATCTGTAACACATGGTCCGAACTCACCCCTTGCAACGCCCACTTCCGGCAAATCGCCGAGCACGTCAAACGCGGCGTGATTGAAGCAGGCGGCTGGCCGGTAGAGTTTCCGGTGTTCTCCAACGGCGAATCCAACCTGCGCCCCACGGCGATGTTTACCCGCAACCTGACCAGCATGGATGTCGAAGAAGCAATTCGCGGCAACCCCATTGATGGTGTGGTGCTGCTCACCGGCTGCGACAAAACCACCCCTGCCCTGCTAATGGGCGCGGCCAGCTGCGACGTGCCCGCCATCGTCGTCACCGGCGGACCGATGCTCAACGGCAAACATAAAGGCAAGGACATCGGCTCCGGCACCGTGGTCTGGCAAATGCACGAGGCTTATAAAGGCGGACAAATCACTCTCGACGATTTCCTCGCGGCGGAAGGCGACATGTCCCGTTCGGCGGGCACCTGCAACACCATGGGCACCGCGTCGACCATGGCGTGCATGGCAGAAGCCTTGGGCACTTCCCTGCCCCACAACGCGGCGATTCCAGCCGTAGATTCCCGACGTTATGTGCTGGCGCACATGTCCGGGATGCGCGCCGTAGAAATGGTCAAAGAAGACTTGCGCCTGTCGAAGATTCTGACCAAGGCGGCGTTTGAAAACGCGATTCGTGTCAATGCGGCCATTGGTGGCTCTACCAACGCGGTGATCCACTTGAAAGCCATCGCCGGGCGCATCGGTGTCGACCTGGAGCTGGACGACTGGACCCGCATGGGGCGCGGCATGCCGACCATCGTTGACCTGCAGCCTTCCGGACGCTTTCTGATGGAAGAGTTCTACTACGCTGGTGGCCTGCCCGCCGTGTTGCGGCGTATGGACGAGGCCAATCTGCTGCCCAATCCCGACGCGTTGACCGTTAATGGCAAATCCATCCGCGAGAATACTCAGAACGCGCCGATCTACGGCGAAGACGAAGTGATCCGTGCACTGGACAACCCGATCCGCGCTGACGGTGGTATCTGTGTGCTGCGCGGCAACCTGGCGCCACTGGGTGCGGTGCTCAAACCGTCTGCCGCTACCGCCTCATTGATGCAGCACCGCGGCCGCGCCGTAGTGTTCGAGAACTTCGACATGTACAAGGCACGGATCAATGATCCGGATCTGGACATCGACGCCAACTCGATCATGGTCATGAAAAACTGCGGGCCCAAGGGTTATCCGGGCATGGCCGAAGTCGGCAACATGGGCCTGCCTGCAAAATTGCTGGCCCAGGGTGTGACTGACATGGTGCGGATTTCCGATGCGCGCATGAGCGGCACGGCCTACGGCACAGTGGTTTTACACGTGGCCCCCGAAGCCGCAGCCGGTGGCCCGTTGGCGGTGGTGCAGGAAGGTGACTGGATCGAACTCGATTGCACCAGCGGCCGTTTGCACCTGGATATTCCCGACGCCGAACTCGCCGCACGCCTGGCCGACTGGCAGCCCCCGCAACAACAGCAACTGTTGGTGGGCGGCTATCGCGAGCTTTATGTGAAGCATGTGCTGCAGGCCGACCAGGGTTGCGACTTTGATTTCCTGGTGGGTATGCGCGGGGCTGAGGTGCCAAGGCATTCTCACTGATAGATAGACAATCCCGTTGGAGCGAGGCTTGCCCGCGAAGAGCGATTGCTCGGTAAACCTGATACACCGCAGCGACTGATTCGCGGGCAAGCCCAGCTCCAACAGAAGAACGCAATCTAATGTGGGAGCAGAGCTTGCTCGCGATAAGGTACATGCGATCCAAGGTGATCCGCGTTCAGCCTTGTCGCGAGCAAGCTCTGCTCCTATCAAACATCACTCCAATAATGGATTTGAAACGCGGACCTTGTAGGAGCTAACTTGTTGGCGAAGCGGAATTTCTGACGATGCGGGTCCGACGTCTCGCCAACAAGTTGGCTCCTACAGGGTCATCCGTTTGCTTAGCGACAGCGAGGTGTCAGGGATACCGGGACCACTCCAACAGGCCCATAGCAGTCTCCCACCGCGCAACGCCGATGCTATGATGCCCCGCACTCATCGCTCAGGATCGACTTGCGTCCCCATGGATTACCGAAAGCCTTCCGACCGTAAAAGCATGCACGCCCGCATCGTCCAGGAACTGGGCATGCAGATTGTCTCCGGGCGTTTCAAGCCGGATGAAAAGCTGCCAGCCGAAGCCTTGCTCTGTGAGGAGTATGCCGTCAGCCGACCGGTGTTGCGTGAAGCCACCCGGGTATTGGTGGCCAAAGGGCTGGTGTACTCCCGGCCACGCGTCGGTACGGTGGTGAAGGCCCGTCGTGAATGGCATCTGCTCGACCCGGATGTATTGCACTGGATCATGCAGTGCACGCCACAAAATGAATTCTTCAATTTGCTGACCAGCGTGCGTGCGGTCATCGAACCCGCCGTTGCCGCCCTCGCCGCACAACACGCCACCGATGAAGAGATCGCTTCGATTGGTGAGGCTTACCAACGCATGGAGGCTGCGCCAAATCCTGAAGCACTGTTACAGCCCGACCTGGATTTTCACAGCCGCATTGCCGATGCGACTCACAACGACTTGCTCGCTCACCTGTGCAACATGCTTTCACTGGCATTGCGTGAAGCGCTCAAGCACTCCAACCAGCGTCCCAACCTGCATGAGTTGGCGTTGCCGCGCCACAAGGCAATCCTTACCGCCATCGAAAATCGCGACGCGTTGGGTGCAAGGCATGCAACGCTGGTGCAGCTTGATGATGCGCGCAATGCGTTGAGTGTGGTGTTGGGGCGGGAATTGGGGTTGTAACGGTTAATCGCATTTACATTGTGGGAGCCGGGCTTGGTCTGGGCGGCATTCCGACGATAAACGATAACGCGGTGTGTCTTCTGGCGGCGTCTCATGTATCGCGGGCAAGCCCGGCTCCCACAGGTCCTACTCCACTAATGTGAAAACAGCGAATTCCCCACCTTGCCGGCCATTTTCTCAGGTTTGATCAGGAACCGCGCCAGTGCTGGCAGCAGCCACAGTGCGCCGAACATGTTCCACAGCAGCATGAAGGTCAGCATCAGGCCCATGTCGGCCTGGAACTTGATCGCCGAGAAGATCCAGGTGCACACGCCAATCGCCAGACACAACCCGGTGAACAGCACTGCTTTACCGGTGGACTTCAGGGTTTCGTAATACGCTTCCTGCAACGGCAGGCCTGCCCGCAGGAAGCTTTCCAGACGGCTATAGATGTAGATGCCGTAATCGACACCGATCCCCACCCCCAGCGCCACTACCGGCAAGGTCGCGACCTTGACGCCGATGCCCATGAATGCCATGAGCGCGTTACCCAGCACCGAGGTCAGCACCAGCGGCAAGACGATGCACAGCGTCGCCGCCCACGAGCGGAAGGTGATCATGCACATGGCCGCCACACAGATGTAGACCAGAATCAGGATGGTCAACTCGGAGCGCTTGATCACCTCGTTGGTGGCTGCTTCGATCCCGGCGTTGCCTGCTGCCAGCAGGAATTCCAGGCCTTCACGATTGTTTTCGGCGGCGAATTCCTGCACAGCATGCACGGCACGATCCAGGGTTTCGGCCTTGTGGTCGTTAAGGAAAACCAGTAATGGCGCCAGCGAGCAATCGTTGTTGTACAGGCCGTCGGCACGGGCGATGGAGCTGTTGAGTACGTCTTTGTTGCGCGACAGGGCTTCCCATTTCAGGTTGCCCTCGTTCATGCCCTTGATGACCTGTTTGGAGACTGTGACCAGTGATATTGCCGACTGCACGCCCGGCGTGTTCTCCATCTTCCAGGTCAGTTCGTTGATGGCGGACATGGTCGGGTAAGCCGAGCAACCTTCGCGAGGCGTCTTGACCATCACCACCAGCACATCGGAGCTAGTGGAGTAGTGGTTGATGATGAAGCTGTTGTCCTGGTTGTAGCGCGAGTCGGGACGCAGTTCCGGCGCCCCCTGATCGAGGTCGCCGATCTTCAGATTCTGGCTGTACCAAAGTCCACCACCGAAGGCCAGCAGCGCCAGCACGATCGACACCGGAGCGACTTTAGCGCTGGCAAAGCCTGACAGCAAACGCCAGAACGGATGTTCGGAGACGGCATCTTGCTTGCTGCGGCTCACTGCCCTCTTACTGATACCCGCGTAGGAAATGGCGACCGGCAACAGAATCAGGTTGGTGAACACGATGACCGCCACACCAATCGATGCGCCGATGGCCAGCTCGCGGATCACTCCGATGTCGATGATCAGCAACGTGATAAAACCCACCGCGTCCGCCAGAATCGCGATCATGCCCGGCAGGAACAATTGACGGAAAGTGCGCCGCGCTGCGGTCAGGGCATTCTCGGCGTCACTGGATTGCAGCGCAATGCCGTTGATTTTCTGCACCCCATGGGAAATACCGATGGCGAAGATCAGAAACGGCACCAGCATCGAATACGGGTCCAGACCGAACCCCACCACATGCATCAAACCCAGTTGCCAGACCACCGCAATCAGCGTGGTACTCAATACGGCGACGGTGCTGCGAATACAGCGCGTGAACCAGATCAGCAATACCAGCGTGATGACAAACGCGACACCGAAAAACAGCACGACCATCACCAGACCATCGATCAAGTCACCGACTTTTTTGGCAAAGCCGACGATATGAATCTTGATGTTGGGGTTCTGAGCCTGGTATTTGTCGCGGATCTTTTCTTCGAGCTGGTGGGAAAACTGCTGGTAGTCCAGCTTGAGCAGCTTGCCCTGATCCTCTGGGTCCGGGTAGGACTCCATCAGCGGCACATCAACGATGCTCGACTTGAAGTCGTTGGCCACCAGACGCCCGACCTGCCCGGACTTGAGCACGTTATTACGCAACTGATCGAGGCTGTCGTCGGAACCGTCGTAGCTCTGCGGGATGACCTCACCACCGGCAAAGCCCTCCTCCGTCACTTCCGTCCAGCGCACGCTGGGGCTCCACAGGGATTTCAGGCCTGAACGGTCAACACCGGGAATGTAGAACACCTCGTCGTTGATTTCCCGCAGGGTCTCCATGTATTGCCTGGAAAATATGTCGCCATCCAGCGCTTCGACCGAAATCCGCACGGTGTTGCCCAGATTGGCCAGATCGTTACGGTGCTTCATCATGTTCTGGACGAAGGGGTGATCCAGCGGAATCATTTTTTCAAAACTGGTCGATGGCCTAACCAGAGTCGCCTGCCAGAACAACAGGATGCTGACCAGCAGGCAGATGACAATCACTGCCGGCCGATTATTGAAGATCAAACGTTCAAGGAAGGTTGCCTTATCGTCGCTGTGCTGCTGAGTGTCGTGCAGATTACTCATCCCGGAATTTCCCCGCCCTGATTGTTCTGATTGTTCTTATTGCTGGCTGGACTCGGCGCCCGTCGGCGAGGTGACGCGTACGCCTCCCTGTCCAACCAGAATCAGATTGCCCTGCGCATCGGCCGTCACCCCGGACAGCGAAATCCGGTCGGGACGGTTGAACACCTGAAAGCTCAGGCCATTGTCGGTGCTGCGCATCACGCTGCCGCCGTTCCCCACCAGCACCAGCGAACCGTCGTTTAGCAAGGTCGCGTTGGCCAGCCCGAACTCCAGCGGCCCGCGTGCAGCTTTTAGTTCGATGGGCTCCCAGGTATCGCCAAAATCGGTGGAGCGATAGAGATTGCCGCGCAACCCGTAAACCAGCAGCGTGCCGGGCTGACCAGTACCCATCGCGCCGAACAGTGATCCCTGGTACGGTCCTTCAAGCTTTTCCCAGGATTCACCTTCGTCACGGGAACGGAACATCGCCCCCGCCTCACCCACGACGAACAAGCCGCTGTCGGCGACCTGGGTGATGCCATTGAGGTGATACTGGTCTTCATTGTCCAGGCGGTCGCTGACGTCTTCCCAGTGTTGGCCGCCATCCAGCGTAGTCAGCAACATGCCGTAGGCGCCTACTGCAAAACCGGTTGACGCGTCCTTGAACCAGACATCCAGCAACGGTGCTTCACGGGACAGGTCTTCGAATTGCTTGACCCAATTGGCGCCCCCATCGTTGCTGGCAAGAATCTGTGCATCGTGGCCGACGGCCCAACCGTGTTTGTCATCGACGAAATACACCGAAGTCAGTAGCTGACGGGTCGGCACCCTGGCCTGGGTCCAGGTCTTGCCCTGATCGTCTGAATACAGAATATGTCCGCGCTCGCCCACCACGACCAGACGCGCACCGGCATGGGCGACGTCCAGCAGCAGACTGCGAGAGGCTCGTGCGGATTCGATGGAGTACAGCGTGGTTTGAGCTGGGTCAGCCTTTTCAGGCGTGCTTTCAGTGGCCGCCATCGATAACGTGACAACACTCGACAAGGTGAGCGCTGCCAGCAATGAGCACGCTGTCGTCAAGGGTTTGCCCGTCCAGAATGCCGGTGGCCGTCCGAAGGCCGAATGCCCACCGGACTGCGTGCGCCGATTTACAGGCTCACTCATGAAGCGTCCCCTTTTCCATTTTATTTTTATTAGGTTAGCCGAGACCAAGCGCTCTAGCCTTGGGCTTCTGGAAGCAGACCTATCCTATCCAGCTTTGGAAACTCATGACAATCGACATAGGGGTATCTTTGGTCGAAGCCTCTTGCGTGATTGGTGGGTTATCAGTTGGGGTGATGCAGTCCGAAAACCAGTCGCGTGACCTGTGGGAGCGGAGCTTGCTCGCGATAAGGCTGGACGCGATAGGTCTGATATCTGCGGCGTTCTTATCGCGAGCAAGCTCGGCTCCCACAGGAATCAATGATGACGTGGGACCGGCTTCAGCCAGTGTAGGCAGGGTTCGACGCTACGCCCTGCCAAGGTCAGAACTGATAAGCCACAGCCAGACTGGACACGGTTGTTCGGTTGGCCTGCGAGCTGGAGTTCGCCGGGGTGCGCCCGCTTTCTCCCTCTGTATAGTCCTTGATAAGCGCACTGCCAAGGGCTTCCTTGTAGACCTGATGATCAATGCCCGCCTTCACCGAGAACTGCGGATTGAAGTTGTACGACAGCGCCAGTGCCAGACTTTGCATACGGCCTCGGCTGCCGTGGTCACCGTCGAACGTCAGATTACGCAAGTGATGGGTGTCGAAATCCCTGGGCTTGACCCACTGGCTGTATTTGAAGCGACCTTCAAGGGTCCAGTTCTGATGGTTGTAGAGACCCACAAGACCGAGAAATGGCGTGGCATAGGTCTGCCGGTAAGTAATGCCTTTTACATCAGCAGGAATATCTCCGGTTAGATCACGGAAATTACCCTCGCTGGAATAGACGTAACTGCCACCCCGAGCCTGCCAATCAAACTGACTGCGCTGATAGCCCGCCATAACACCGAAAGCCAGGTCTTCACGCTTGAGGGTCCAGGCTGTCGCCGAAACCTCGGCTTGCCATGCTTTGTTGAGCCGGGTATCAGGGTGATCCGAAAAATGGGTCCAGCCTGCCGCCTCGCCATCACGCCAGTCGTGATCCGTCATATGGCTATTGCCCGCATTCATGCGCGTCCAGCCACGCACATCGAGGGTCAGCCAGTTCAGAGGATTGTAGGCGAACCCCAGATGCAAGGTGGGGACCTGCTTGATGTCCCAATTCAGCTCACTGAGTTTCTGGCCGAGATCGTAGACCTTCTCCTGAGATTTGCCGTTCAGCAATCCGACTCCCAGATTGAGTTCGATGCTGCCAAGACGCAGTTTCTGCTCGTTGGTGATCTGAGCATCGGCCAATACCTCTTGCCCGACTGCAACCAGCCCCAGTAAAACCAACGCTTTCCGTCCGTTTATCAACATAATCCCTACCTTTGCGAGATGACGCGCGCGTACAGCCCAAGGGCAACGCAACACGGGGTCGAAAGGATGGGCGAGTTTGCAGGACGCCTCTGCCAGCCGAATCCTTGGCTGAGTGTGTGAAACGTCCACGTAGAGCGCTGGAAATACCCTACGTACGCTGATCCAGTGGGACCGGATTCATCCGGGAAGGCGGCATTCCTGACGACGCAGATGCTGTGAATGTACGGCCCCTTCGCGAATGAATTCGCTCCCACAGGTTTTTCACCCAGCCTAGGTCACCGCGATCCGGTGGGACCGAATTAGCTCCATAAAAAAGGGCCTGCCGCTTGCGCGGGAGGCCCTTGGATCAACAGTCTTCGCTATTCGGCGAGGCTTTTGCTCACCACTTCGAACACGTCGCTGGACAGCTCACCCGAATCACGGATGCGCACCAGTTCGTCCTTCATCAGGGCCTGACGCTTGCTGTCGTATTTGCGCCAGCGGGTCAGGGGCGCCAATTGACGCGAAGCGATCTGCGGATTGAAGCCGTTTAGCTGGATGACCAGATCTGCCAGGAAACGGTAGCCGGACCCATCCGCTGCGTGGAAGTTGATCAGGTTCTGGCCAGCAAACGCACCGATCAGGGCACGGACTTTGTTCGGATTTTTGATGTTGAATGCAGGGTGTTGCATTAACGTCTTGACCCGCTCCAGACCACCCGGCAGCGGGCTGCCTGCCTGAACGCTGAACCACTGATCCATGACCAGCGGGTTGTCTTTGAAGTTCTCGGCAAACACTGCCAACGCCTTGTCTTTCTCGGCGGTGAACGGCGAGTTGACCAGCACGGCAAGGGCTGTAAGGCGCTCGGTCATGTTGTCACTGGTGTCGAACTGCTCGATGGTTGCAGCCAGCACTTCCGGTTTCTGGCTGAGCATCAGATACGACAAGGCGATGTTTTGCAGTGCGCGGCGGGCGAAATGCTCGGCTTCAGCGACGTACTCAGTGGCTTTCGACACCTTGCGGTTGGCCGTGTAGCGCGCCCACAAACCGTCGAACAGGCTGTCTGCAAGCTGCTTGCGCACAAACTCACGGGCAGCATGGATAGCATCCACGTCGGCCACTTCACTGATTTCGGTCAGGTAGGCTTCGCCCGGCAACGAGAGCATTTCGGCAATCATGGCCTGATCCAGCGAGGTATCCGCCAGAACGGTGCCCAATGCGGTAATCAAACGCTGATCAAGAACCAGCGGCTGGCCTTTCTGATGCTGACCGATCAACTCCTGCAGCACCTGTACCGACAGTTGCTGACCTGCATCCCAGCGGTTGAAGCCGTCGCTGTCGTGCTGCATCAGGAACATCAGTTGGTCGCGGTTGTACGGGAAGCTGAGTTTCACCGGTGCCGAGAAGCCGCGCAGCAACGAGGGCAGTGGCTGTTCGGCGATGTCTACAAAGGTGAAGGTCTGCTCGGCTTCGGTGACAGAAATCACTCGCGTGTTGCCAGCGGCAGCGTCTTCGCCTTGCAGGCGCAACGGGATTTCGCCGCCCTGCTTGTCTAGCAAGCCCAGCTCCACCGGGATCACGAAAGGTTGTTTGCTTTCACCCGGCTGGCCCGGTGTGGTCGGGCAGCTCTGGCGGAAGGTCAGGCTGTAGGTTTTCGCTGCGCTGTCATAGGACTCACTGACCGCCAGACGCGGCGTACCGGCCTGGCTGTACCAGCGTTTGAACTGGGTCAGGTCGACGCCATTGGCATCTTCCATGGCCTTGATGAAGTCATCGCAGGTCACGGCCTGGCCGTCATGGCGCTCGAAGTACAGATCACTGCCTTTGCGGAAACCTTGTGCACCCAGCAGCGTGTGAAGCATGCCTACAACTTCAGAACCCTTTTCATACACGGTCAGAGTGTAGAAGTTGGAAATCTCGATAAAGCTGTCCGGACGCACGGCGTGTGCCATCGGGCCGGCATCTTCGGCGAACTGGTGGGTACGCAGATAGGCCACGTCCTGAATGCGCTTGACCGTGGCCGAGTTCATGTCTGCGGAGAACCCTGAATCACGGTAAACCGTGAAGCCTTCTTTCAACGACAGCTGAAACCAGTCACGACAGGTCACGCGGTTGCCCGACCAGTTGTGGAAGTATTCGTGGGCAACAATGGCCTCGACCCGCTGGTGCGCGGCGTCGGTGGCAGTTTCGGCGCGGGCCAGCACGGCGCTGGAGTTGAAGATGTTGAGGCCCTTGTTCTCCATGGCACCCATGTTGAAGTCATTCACGGCGACAATCATGAAGATATCCAGGTCGTATTCACGGCCGTAGGCTTCTTCATCCCAGCGCATGGACTTCTTCAGGCTGGTCATGGCGTGCTGGCATTTATCGATGTTTTCCGGCTCGACGTAAATGCGCAAGGTCACTTCGCGCTCACTCACAGTGGTGAACTTGTCTTCGACGCACCACAGGTCACCGGCCACCAGGGCAAACAGGTACGCCGGTTTCATGAACGGGTCTTCCCAGGTCGCCCAGTGCCGGCCGTCATCTTCCGGGCCGCTGGCAATCGGGTTGCCGTTGGAGAGCAATACCGGGAAGTTGTGCTTGTCGGCGCTCAGGGTCGTGGTGAACTTGCTCATCACGTCCGGGCGGTCGAGGTAATAGGTGATCTTGCGGAAACCTTCAGCCTCGCACTGGGTGCAGAACATGCCGCTGGACTTGTACAGGCCTTCCAGTGCGGTGTTGGTTTCCGGGTGGATGCGCACGCTGGTATCGACCGTGAAAGAATCAGCCGTGGGGTGCAGCGTCAGGTGGTCCGGGGTCAAGTGGTAATCAGCAGCGCTCAGCTCGACGTCGCCCAGCTTGACCGACAGCAGTTCCAGCAACTGACCGTCCAGCACCAGCGGCGGCAGGCCCGCACCGCGCTCGGGATTGCGGCGCATGACCAGTTGCGCGTGAACCAGCGAATGGTCATCGAACAGCTCGAACGTCAGGTGCGTTTCGTCGATGAGGTACTCGGGAGCCTGATAATCCTTCAGGTAAATCATTTGCGGTTGTTCGGTGCGCATGATGAGTCCTCTTACTGATGCACGGCGAGCTGATAAGCCGTGTATTTACGAATATTGATCACGCCGGTATCGAAGATCAGGTACTGGCCCTTAATGCCCAACAAGGTGCCTTCGGCGATCGGGTTCTTGTCCAGATTGAAGCTGACGATCTTGGTCGGGTACGCCTCGACGGGGTAGCGAATCTCGATCGGTTCGACGTCATGCAGCATTTGGATGGCCTGCAAGCCGAATCGTTCTTGCAATCCGGCCAGCCCTTCAGCGCAGCTTTCAAACAACTGCCGGCGAATCGCGGCCAGATCCACGGGCTGCGCATCGCCCTTGAGCAGCGCGCGCCAGTTGGTGCGGTCGGCCACCTGACTGCGCAGCAAGTCCTCGACAAAACCGGACTGCTGGCGGGTTGCGACGCGCATGATCGGCAGGGCCTGACTGGCGCCCTGATCCAGCCAGCGGGTCGGCAACTGGGTGGCACGGGTGATACCGACTTTGACGCCCGACGAGTTGGCCAGATACACCACGTGATCGGTCATGCAGAACTGCTCGCCCCACGCTGGGTCGCGACAGGTGCCGTGCTCGTGGTGGCATTTTTCCGGGCTCATGATGCAGATGTCGCACTGCGCCAGCTTGAGCATGCAAGGGTAGCAATAGCCTTGACTGTAGCTGGACTTGGTCTTGCGCCCGCAGTGGCTGCAATGGATCGCACCGAGGAACTCCAGACGCACCGTTTTGCCAATCAGCGGGTTGACCGGAATCTCGGTATCGCCCAGACGAAACGCATATTCAACCTGCGAGGCATTGAGCCGCGCCGACATTTTGTTGACTGCTCCGCGACCAATCTCAATCAATGGATGGCATCCGACTTGAACAGGATATTCGGCACAGTGCTGGACTTGGACGCACATTCCTGTGGGCCCATGTAACCGATGCGCTGGTCTTCCGGCAGGTTCTGCACTTCCCAGGCGATCAACGCCTGCAAGGACAACTCGCGCTGTTCCTGAGTCAGCTTGCGGCCATCGGACCACTTCCCGATTTCTACCGCCAGCTTCAGGCTTTCGTAGATATCCGGGGTGATGTTTTCAATCATTTCGGCAAAAGAGGACATAGCGCACTCCTGACTCTTCATTAAACAGCATTCAACATCAGGTCCTGACCCGGGCAATCAACCCGCCAATCAGACCCGTGACGCAACCGATGATCAGCCCGCCGACATGGGCACCGTTGGCGATTTCGCCAAAGCCCAGCATGCCGACCAGCCCTGAAAGACACAGCACCAACCAGACCAGCATCATCACCAGCACACCGCGCGGTAAACGATAGATGGGGTTGGGTGCGAGCAATTGAAAGATCCAGCAGTGACCCAACAGCCCATACAGCACGCCGGACAACCCGCCAAACAGGCTGGGGCCGCCGAACTGGTATTGAACAGTGTTGGAAACAGCGCTGAACAGCAGGGTCAGACCCAGCAGATGCAAACTGCCCTGGCGCCACTCGATACGGCGGCCCAACTCCCAATACCACATGGCGTTCATGGCCAAATGAAGGATGCCGAAGTGAATCAGCATCGGCGTGACGATCCGCCACCACTGGCCAGCTGCAATGCTGTCGCCCAGCGGCAGGAAGGTCGCGTATTCACCCTGTACGCGGAAATCGAGAAAGGTCAGCCAGCGCACTGCGTCGAGGTTTTCCCCCAACAGCGTGATGCCACCGACTATCAAACATGCCAGCAGCACCAGCGTGGTGACCGGACTGTCGCGCAGTTGCTGAACAAAGCCGGGACGCGGCGCAGGGGTGCTCTGCTCACCCGGCGGCAATTGATAGTGCTCATCACCGTCCGGGTATTGCTGATACAAAGCCCGAATGTCGTCCGCCAGTTGCGGCGTGTCCGGTACCCAGAGGACCTGCTCCCCTGCTTCTTCGCTAACCCGATGGGGCACACGCAGACGGTTCAACAGGCCGATAAAACCACTCAGGTCGGTGGTCAATGGCAGACGCAGTACAGCAACAGGACTCATCAAACAGCCTCGGGACGTTCAACATCAACCCAGACAAACTTGTCCGGATCGATGCAGGTTTCCTGGTCCAGCCGGTAGGCGACCAGTTTTCCGTAGAGCACGGCGCTGTAATCCAGGCAAGCCAGGTTCGGCCGGATCGGGGCGGGAATCCCGCTGCGCCAGTAATGCCCGACGAACAGCATGGGTTCGTCAGCGCCATAGCGCAGCAAGGCGTTCTTTTCAGTCGTAGAGAGTGGCGTCTTGGCCACACCTTCGGGCAGCGCGTCCGGCTGAAACACCACGTCGCCGTAGGTTTGCGGGTCGTCTTCCCAGAACTTGGTGCGGAAAAACTCACGGGTCAGGCCATCGCCGCCGGTCAGCGTAATGCCATGGGGCAAGCGCATGTCAGTGCCGCGCAACAAACGGTCAAACACTGCGCAGGCAAAGCTGCCCTGAACCGCCGAGGCCTGGACGAATTCCTGATTGATGCAGCCACCGCCATGCATCGTGATCAACGGTGTGATGAGGCTGGCGTCCCAACAGGCATGTACGACGCGGAAACGTCCGGCGTCCATGAACAGCGGCAGCTCGTAGAACCAGTCGACAAATTCCTTCCACTCATCCTGGTATTGCTCGAACTGGGCCAGGGTCTCGCCCATAAGCTTGCTATGACGAAGCGAGTGTTCACGGACGAACTGCTTGCCGCTCTCCGGCGGGGCAGGTGTATGCCAGCCCAACGCATTGAACTCGTGGTTGCCCATGATGCACAGCGCGTGCCCCGCCTTCACCATATCGCGCACGATGTGCAGCGACTCGCGAATCAGCGGGCCGCGATCAATGATGTCCCCCAGAAATAACGCGATGCGCTCAGGATGTCGCCACACGCCTGCCTGAAAGCGATAACCCAGCACGCTGAGCAGTTTCTCCAGCGTGTGGGCACAGCCATGCACGTCACCGATCAAATCGTAGCTACGCGCGGGATCGAACATCAGTCGCCTCCACCACCAAGCCGGCTACCCCAGCCCAGCTTGGTGCGACAGACTTCGTAATAATTGTGATCAAGTGGGTGGATCAGGCGCAGTTTCTGCGGCTTCTTGCTGACCGTGACGGTGTCACCCGGCGCGCAGGTGAAATGGTTCTGGCCGTCGCAGGAGACTTGCGGATAAATCGTCATGTCCTTTGAGACCACGATTTTCAGCTCACTGTTCCCATCCACTACGATGGGCCGTCCGGACAAGGTGTGCGGGTACATCGGCACAATCACGATCGCATCCAGCTTGGGATGCATGATTGGCCCGCCAGCGGAAAGCGCATACGCGGTCGAACCGGTAGGCGTGGCGACGATCAGGCCGTCGGCCTTCTGGCTGCAGACGAACTGACCATCGATGTAGATCTCGAACTCGATCATCCGCGTCGACTTGCCGGGGTGCAGCACCACATCGTTGAGCGCGTCGCCCTGACCGATGGCTTCGCCGTGGCGGCGGACTTCGGCCTGTAGCAGGAAGCGATTTTCCACCAGATAATGGCCGTCGAGCACTTCGGCGACTTTGATTTCCAGTTCGTCGGGGCGAATATCGGTGAGGAAGCCCAGGCTGCCACGGTTGATGCCCAGCACCGGCGTGTTGTGCTTGGCCAGCGCACGGGCCGCGCCCAGCAGGCTGCCGTCACCACCCACCACGATCACCAGGTCGCAGACTTCGCCGAGCATCTTGCGCGATGAAGTTTGCAGGTTGTGGCCTGGCAATACTTCGGCAATGGTGTCTTCCAGAATGACGTGCAGGTGCCTTTCCAGCAGGAATCTCTTGAGTCGGCGCACGGTATCGAGCACCTGAACACTGCCCAGACGGCCGATGATGCCGATATTACGAAACTGCTCCATGGGGCTCCTGCGGGGTTCGATGCGGCTTAAAGACAGCGATTATGGGCGAAAGGCCGGGGTAGCGGCAATTGATCGTTCCCGGATGTTCAACCTGTGAGCTGCCGAAGGCTGCGAAAAGGTCGGAATGACCTTCCACAGGTCTGATTAAACGTCCGGTTCCCGGCCGATCGCAGCCTTCGGCAGCTCCTACTTTGACCGATGGTTGCCAGTTAACGCTATCCTGCGACCATGACTCTATTCCACAGCCTCACCCACCTGCCCCGCCAGTTACGCACGCCGCAAGTGCGGGACCTGGCCTGGGTGATTCTGGCGCCGCCGATGCTGAGCGAAACGCCGTGGCCGCAGCGTCATCCTTTGACTGCCAGCGACTGGGTGCAAACACCTCAACTATTGGCAGACTTTCTACTCAGGCTGGATCAGGACAGCAGCGCCCTGCTCCACTGGCTGGCACTGGGCGCAACCCGTCGGCTGGGCCTGTATTACGAGCGTTTATGGCAATTTGCAGTAGCTCAGGCTCCCGGTGTCGAGATGATCGCCGCGAACCTGCCGATTCGCCTGGGCGGCCAAACCCTGGGTGAGCTGGACATGCTGCTGCGCGATGCCGAAGGCGTGCACCACGTGGAATTGGCGATAAAGCTCTATCTCGGACCGCAGCAAGGTGACGGCAGTGACCCTGCGCAATGGCTGGGGCCTGGTTGCCATGATCGGCTTGACCTCAAACTTGCCCACCTGAGCCAACATCAACTGCCGATTTCCGCCCGCCCGGAAAGCCGCGAACTGCTCGCAGCGCTGGGCATCGATACGTTTGACGCGCAACTGTGGCTTGGGGGCTATCTACTTTACCCGTGGCCCGGCCAGACAGACTCTCCGCAAGGCGTCCATCACCAGCACTTGCGCGGCAGTTGGCTGCATCAGAAGGATTGGCACGCATTTACCGCGCAACGGCCGGAAGGTCGCTGGCAGTTATTGCCTCGTCACGCCTGGCTGGCCCCGGCCCATTACGCCGAAGCCTGGAAAGATTCACAACTGCAGGACTGGCTGACTCAACTGGACCCGCTGGCTCCGGCGCAACTTTTGGTAAGGCTGGTGGAAAACGGCAGCGGCGAATGGGAGGAAGCCGAACGGGTTTTCCTCGTTTCGGACATCTGGCCACGGCTGGGTGACACAAGCAACATGACTCAAACCATCACGTTGCCCGCGTCGCCCGCCTGAATCTCAAGCGGCTTTTTTAGTGCGCGGCAGCAGAATCGCCAGGATCCCCAGAAGCGGCAGATAGGAACACAGGTTATAGACGAACAGAATGCCGTGGCTGTCAGCCAGATAACCCAGCAAGGCCGCACCAATCCCGCCAAAGCCGAACATCAGGCCGAAGAAGATCCCGGCGATCATGCCGACGTTACCCGGCACCAGCTCTTGGGCATACACCACAATGGCGGAAAACGCCGAAGCCAGAATGAAACCGATGATCACGCTCAGCACGCTGGTCCAGAACAGATCGGCATAAGGCAGCGCGAGGGTAAACGGCGCAGCACCGAGAATCGAAAACCAGATCACCGCTTTACGGCCAATCCGGTCGCCAATCGGCCCACCGAAGAACGTGCCCGCCGCCACTGCGCCGAGAAACAGGAACAGATACAGCTGGGAATTAGCCACCGACAGGTCGAACTTCTCGATCAGGTAGAAGGTGAAGTAACTGGTGATGCTCGACATGTAGAAGAACTTGGAGAAGATCAGAAACGCCAGGACCACCAGCGCGCCAGTGACGCGTCCTTTGGACAGACCATGACTCGCGGCCTGACCTTGCTTGAGCTTGAACAGATTCAAGTGTGCGCGGTACCAGCGGCTGATGCCGTATAGCAGTCCCACAGAAAACAGCGCGACCAGCCCGAACCAGGCCACATGCCCCTGACCGAACGGAATGATGATCGCTGCGGCCAGCAACGGGCCAAACGCTGAGCCGGTGTTGCCGCCCACCTGAAAGGTCGACTGCGCCAGTCCAAACCGTCCACCCGACGCAAGCCGCGCAATGCGTGAAGCTTCCGGGTGAAAGGTAGAAGAGCCAATACCGATCAGGGCCGAGGCCAGCAGAATCATTGGAAAACTGCCCACCACGGCCAGCATCAGAATACCGATCAAGGTGCACAGCGAACCGACTGGCAATACCAGCGGATTGGGATGGCGGTCGGTGTAATAACCCACCCAAGGTTGCAACAGCGAGGCAGTGATCTGGAACGTCAGGGTAATCAGGCCGATCTGCGTAAAGGTCAGGCCGTAGCTTTCCTTGAGCAGCGGGTAGATCGACGGCAGCACCGCCTGAATCAGGTCGTTGACCAGATGCGCCAGTGCCACAGCACCGATGATGCGCATGACCAGCGGGCTGCTGGTGCTGGTTGTCGGAGGAGTTGCAGCAGGAATTGCGATGGTGGAGGCGTTGCTTACGTCCATGGAGTTCATCCGCGAAGCTATTGGATGTGCCACGACCCGGTTATTGCAAGATATGTCAGCGGCACAAGGTCCGCCAATGTGCCATTTTTTGGGGCATGGCCGCTACATTTTGTTGCGCAGATGACAGAGGGTTGTCACTGATATGCAGGCTTTTGTGGGAGCCGGGCTTGGTCTGGGCGGCATTCCGACGATAAACGATAACGCGGTGTGGCTTCTGTTCGCGTCTCATGTATCGCGGGCAAGCCCGGCTCCCACAGGATTGCATCGCAAATCTAGACTTGAGTCGCTGCCACACCCGGATTGCCCTTCTGCCCCGTCGGCACATCATGCAGCGATATCCGCGAGGTCTCCGGCAGCGCCAGGCCACCCGCCAATGCCAGCAATGCCACCGCAATCAGGTAAAACGCCGGGGATAGGTTGCTGCCCGTAGTGGTGATCAGCCAGGTTGCCATCAACGGCGCGGTGCCGCCGAAGATGGTGTAGGCCATGTTGTAAGTGATCGCCGAAGCGGTATAGCGCGTGCGGGTCGGAAAGGTTTCCGAGAGCAGCGCGGCCGTGACCACGCCACACAGTACCGCGCCGACCGCCAGCAGCATCACGCCGACGATGGACGCCACGAACGAGCCGGAACTGGCCATCAAGAATGACGGGAATACCACCACGATCAACAGCGCGCACGCGGTCATGACCGTCACGCGGCGCCCGACCTTGTCGGAGTACAACCCGGCCAATGGGCAAATCGCTGCGGCAAAGAGCAATGCAATCAACGACACCAGCAACGCCGTCGCACGACTCAGACCACCCGCTACTTGCAGGTAAGTGGCGAAGTAGGTGGTGAACATATAGAACGACAAGGCCGTCAGCGACACGAATGCACCCAGGCAGCAAATCGCCGCTCCGTGGTTGCGCAGGGTTTCCTTGAGGGGCGAATGGGCGACGTCATGCTCCTGCGCCACCGCCTGAAATGCCGGAGTTTCATCCAGTTTCCAGCGCAGATACAAACCGACCAGACCCAGCGGCGCAGCAATCAGGAACGGCAAGCGCCAGCCCCAACTGCCCATGGCTTCCGGTGACAGTGAAGCCTCAAGGGCGTAAGCAACTACAGCCGCTGCGGCGAATGCAGAAAAGGTCGAGACCGGGACAAAACTGCCGTACCAGGCTCGCTTGTCACTGGGCGCATGCTCCATGAGATAAGCGCATGCGCCTGCGTATTCACCACCCGCCGAGAAGCCCTGCGCGCAACGAATGAGCGTCAGCAGAATCGGCGCCATCACGCCAATCGCCGCGTAGGTGGGCAATAGACCAATCAAGGTCGTGGCTGCGGCCATCAGCAGAATGGTCATTGCCAGCGTGCGTTTGCGACCAATCCGGTCGCCGAGCATGCCGAAGAAAATTCCGCCCAAAGGCCGAAAAGCAAAAGCCACCGCGAATACCGCAAAGGTTTTCAGCAGCGCTGCACTGGCGTCGCCACTGGGGAAGAACTGTTGGGCGATAGCCGTGGCGAGAAAGCCATAAACGGCGAAGTCGAACCACTCGACGAAGTTGCCGATGGCGGCGGCGACAATCACTTTTCTCAGCGTTTTGGGGCTGACTTGCTCTGTAGCGGCGCTTGTCATGCTGGACCTCGACATTTCATCAGGAAGCTATCGATTATCGGGACAGTCACTGCGACGGCTCACTCCAAAAGTGTCATCCGCGTATTCAGGACCGACCCCACCGCTGTTCGATAGCGCATGATTCATGCCAGAGGCTTTGGATCAACGATTACAAGCCCATTGCCCGTCGTCCCTGCAGGCCACCGGTGTGGATAAATATCAGCCGCGTGCCGACCGGGAAACGCCCGGCGACCACCTCATCGTGGAGGGCCAACAGCGCCTTGCCGGTGTACAGCGGTTCGAGGGGGATGCCGCTTTGGGATTCGCTACTGGCGATGAAATCCAGCAGGTGCGGATCGGTTTTGGCGAAGCCACCACGGGAGGCGCTGATGAGGATGTAGTCATCGGTAGGAGCGAACTTGTTCGCGAGGCGGTGTGTCAGGCTAGACGCTTCGCGAACAAGTTCGCTCCTACCCAGACTGTGTGAAAACGTAGCGAGCGACGGCAAGACAAGGCAAAAACAGGCGAAAAAGCGGAGTCTAGGTGTTCTAAATGAGCATTTTTCGCCTGTTTTTAACGCAGTATTGCCGAGCGCAGTAGTTTTCACACAGTCTGTACCGGTTTTGCGATGGGCCAGAATTGCTGTGACATTCTGTTCAACCCCATGATCATCCGGCACCGCCATGGCGCCGTACACCGGATGCGCGCCGTCCTCGGCCAACACTAGTCCAGCTAGCGTGGTGCCCGTCCCGGCGGCCAGCCACCAGCCGTGATAATCACTCCAGCCCAGTTCGCTCAGTTGTTCGTGCGCCATCTCCAGCAAACCGGCGCAGCCAAGCGCGCCGGGCAAACCTCCGCCGCCTTCCGGGATCGGGTAGAAATCAGGGTATTGCGTCAGCCACGAAGGCCAGAAGTCCGGCTCATGGCGTGCGCGATAACCGCCATAGCCAAGCCAGTGCAGGTGCATGCCGAACGCCTGTAGATCGACCGTGGTGGGCGTCTCAACGGCGTGACCGCGCAACAATCCGACCGTGGCAAAGCCAAACCGCTTGCCCGCAGCCGCCAACGCATGCAGATGATTGGAATGCGCGCCGCCCAGACTGATAACGCCTTTCGCATTCACCTCGCTGGCTGCCGCAAGGTGATGAGCGAGCTTGAACCACTTGTTGCCACTGATCAGCGGATCGATAAGATCCAGGCGCAGGACCGCAACCTCGACACCGGCTTGGGTTAGCCAAGGTAGATCGAGGCGTTGGAGCGGCGCGCTGGGTTGCCAGTGGATGGGGGCGATGGACACAAGGAAGGGACCGCTGGATGAAGGGCGGGAGTTTAGCATTGGCAAAGATTTAACTGATTAAGCATAAACCCTGTGGGAGCGAGGCTTGGTCTGGGCGGCATTCCGACGATAAACGATAACGCGGTGCGTCTTCTGACCGCGTCTCATGTATCGTCGGAATGCCGCCCAGACCAAGCCTCGCTCCCACAAGAACTGCGTTCCCCAGGAAAACCCTACAACCCCGCCGCCAACCTCGACCCCTGATCAATCGCCCGCTTGGCGTCCAGCTCGGCCGCGACATCCGCGCCGCCGATCAGGTGCACGGATTGCCCGGCCTCGACCAGCCCGTCATACAGTTCCCGCAACGGATCCTGTCCGGCGCAGATCACGATGTTGTCCACCGGCAACACCTTCTCCTCTCCTTCACCGATACGGATGTGCAGACCGGCGTCGTCGATGCGCAGGTATTCGACACTGTTGAGCATCTGCACCTGTTTGTTTTTCAAACCGGTACGGTGAATCCAGCCAGTGGTCTTGCCTAACCCGTCGCCAACCTTTGAAGCCTTGCGCTGCAACAGATACACCTGACGCGCCGGGGCGTGCAGCTCCGGCTTGATCCCCGCCACGCCACCGCGCGCTTCAAGGGCGGTGTCGATGCCCCACTCTTTCCAGAAAGCAGTGCGATCCAGACTGGTGGAAATGCCCTGATGCACCAGAAACTCCGAAACGTCGAAACCGATACCGCCTGCACCGATCACCGCAACGCTTTGCCCGACCGGCTTACGTTGCAGGATCACATCCAGATAGCTCAGCACCTTGGGATGATCGATACCCGGAATCGCTGGCATGCGCGGCGCAATACCGGTGGCAAGGATTACCTCGTCAAAACCGGCGCCCAGCAAATCCTCAACGGTAACACGGGTATTTAGCCGCACGTCAACGTCCGTGGTTTGCAGCTTGCGCGCGAAGTAACGCAGGGTTTCGTAGAACTCCTCTTTGCCCGGTACACGCTTGGCGATGTTGAACTGACCGCCGATTTCAGCGGCTGAATCAAACAGGGTGACGTGATGCCCACGTTCGGCAGCCACTGTGGATGCCGCAAGGCCCGCAGGACCGGCACCAATTACGGCGATTTTCTTGCTCTGGCGGGTCGGGATGTAATTCAGTTCGGTCTCATGACAGGCACGCGGGTTGACCAGGCAACTGGTCAGCTTGCCGCCAAAAGTATGGTCCAGACAGGCCTGATTGCAGCCAATGCAGGTGTTGATTTCATCGGCGCGCCCCGCCGCTGCCTTGTTGACGAATTCCGGATCCGCCAAAAAAGGCCGCGCCATGGAGACCATATCGGCATCGCCTTCGCTGAGAATCTGCTCAGCGATTTCCGGCGTGTTGATGCGGTTGGTGGTGATCAACGGGATGCCCACCGAGCCGCGCAACTTGGCCGTGACTTTGCTGAAAGCTGCGCGCGGCACTTTGGTTGCGATGGTCGGAATCCGTGCTTCGTGCCAGCCGATACCGGTATTAATAATCGTCGCACCGGCCTTCTCAATGGCTTGAGCCAATTGCACGATCTCTTCCCAGGTGCTGCCGCCCTCCACGAGATCCAGCATCGACAGGCGGAAGATAATAATGAACTCGGCCCCCACGGCTTCGCGAACCCGGCGAACGATCTCCACCGGCAAACGCATGCGATTTTCGTAGCTGCCGCCCCAGCGATCCGTTCGGTGATTGGTGTGGGCCGCCAGGAACTGGTTGATGAAGTAGCCTTCGGAACCCATCACCTCCACGCCGTCGTACCCAGCGCTTTGGGCCAGCGTCGAGCAGGTGACGAAATCGGCGATCTGCTTTTCGATCCCCGCTTCGTCCAGCTCGCGAGGTTTGAAAGGATTGATCGGCGCCTGAATGGCGCTGGGGGCAACCTGATTCTTGCTGTAGGCATAACGTCCGGCATGAAGGATTTGCAGACAAATCTTGCCACCCGCAGCATGCACCGCCTGAGTCACCACGCGATGCTGCTCTGCCTCTTCAATCGTGGTCAGCTTGGCCGCGCCGGTGTAAACGCCGCCTTCTTCATTGGGCGCAATACCACCCGTGACCATCAGCCCGACACCTCCCGTCGCCCGCTCGGCAAAATACGCCGCCATGCGCTCAAAACCGCCTGGCTTTTCTTCCAGCCCGGTATGCATCGAGCCCATCAGGGTGCGGTTGCGCAACGTGGTAAAGCCCAGGTCCAGCGGGGCCAGCAGGTGCGGGTAATGAGCGGCGACCATAGAAACTCCATCGAACTGTCACGGGATGCGACCGCCTGAGGCAGCCGTCAATTATTCAGGCCTTTGCGGCCTGTTCATTGCGCAACAGTAAAGACGAGCTTCGCGACGCGCTCAATGACCCTAAGTGACAAGTTGATGATTTAAACGTGCAGCTGGCTTTTTGGACTGTCTCGGCAAGCCAAAGCCTGATATCGACAGAACACATTCCTCTCAAGTGGAATGCATTGCTGTAGGATCCGCCCCCGGTATCCCTGATACCACGCTGTCGCGCAGCAAAACAGACAGCTAGTGGGACGGCCGGGGTGGCGCTCCACTTCATCCGGGAAGGCGGCATTCCTGACGATAAAAATGTGGCGGATGTGCTGGCCTCTTCCCGAATAAATTCGGTCCCACAGGGTGGGTCCGTCATCATCTTGCGGTTGCTGTCGAACGGCAGCCAGAAACGACTATCGCTGGGTATGAGGCTATGCCTTGGTGCGCAGGATTCTCTACACCGACGTTTTAGTCGCGCTCCGCAGCGGTATCGTAACGGTGGGCATCCGACAAATACTCCCCTTTGGTAATCTGATTTCGTCGACAATGCAGCAATCACACAAAGCATCCAGACGCACTGTTATCGTCAAAAAATCGCATTTGAGGGAAGAACAGCAATGAGCGTAAAAGGCATCATTTTTGATAACGACGGGACTCTCGTCGACAGCGAACGCGTCGCAGCGACGCTGCTGCATCAAATGCTGTCAGAGCACAATATCCAGCTTTCTGTGGCCGAAGTGCTGGATCGCTATCGAGGCGTGCAGTTTGAGTTGTTCATGGCTGACATCAAAACGCAAGCGCCCGGTCTCAATGTAGACAGATTTGTTCAATCGTTTCGCGAGGCAAGTCTTCACATGTTCCAGGCTGGGCTGAATGCAATGCCGGGCGCTGTGGACTTCGTCAAGGCGTTGAAACTTCCTGGTTGCGTTACTTCCAATGGACCCCCCTCTAAAATAGAGACGACGCTCAAGGCGGCTGGTTTATATCCCTGGTTCGAAGGCCGTCTCATCAGTGCCTACGACGTTGGATCCTGGAAACCAGAGCCTGGGCTAATTCTCGCAGGTTGTGATTTCCTGGATTTACCGCCTGAGAACTGCCTATTGGTGGAGGACAGCCATGCCGGCGTACAGGCCGGTTTGGCAGCAGGCACGAAGGTAGTGGGTTATGGACTAGACACCGACTTCTCGGTTTACGTCGGACGACCTGACTTTTATCTGGCCAGGCATTACCGTGACTTGGCACAACTGCTGACTCGCATCTAGCAGTCGCTGGAAGGAAGCGGCTTGTGTGCTGACCAGGTCCAGCAAGAAGCACTCAATACATAAAGCCTGGATAAACCATGTCCACCATGACGCACCTCATGGCCGACCATTGTGACCGCTGCTCGAGTAGCATCATGGGCGCTGGTTATGGATGCACAAACATCTTGTCGCATGGGTATATTGCAGGGCACATAAGCGTCTAAATATCACATCGCGATGCATCTATTGACCAATCCAATGTTGATCAGTACAAGCCGCTGATAACACCCAGCCATTAGCCGATCAAAGCCAGCGTCTCCAGTTTTATCAACGGTACACTTTCAACGCCTGATGGATCATCGATGTTCACGGAGGATAGAACCATGCCGTACCGTAAACACCTGCGAACGCTCAGCCTGCTGACAGCGTTCAGCCTTTCCCTCAGCACAGTCTCCACACCAGCCTGGTCAGCCACTAAAAGCGCAAAACGCGGCATCGCGTATGACATAGCGTCACCTGCGGACTTGAGTGCTTTGTCACCGGGAATCAGTTGGTGGTACAACTGGAGTCCAAAGCCACACGACCGGCTCGCCGCGTATAACTACTCCTCCACCTACGGGGTCGACTTCATACCGATGGTCTGGAATGCCAATGTCGATGACGGTCAGTTGAAACTCTACTTGCAGGCCCACCCGGATATCCGCTACCTACTGGTGATCAATGAGCCCAACCTCGTTGATCAGGCCAACATGACACCCGAAGCGGCCGCGCGATTCTGGCCAAGGCTGGAACAGATATCCGCGCAGACCGGGGTAAAGCTGGTTGGCCCCGCGATGAACTGGGGAACGATGTCGGGTTATGGCGACCCGGTTGTGTGGCTTGACGCCTTCTATGCTGCGTACCGTGCGCAAAATCAGAATCGCGATCCGAAGATCGACTATCTGGCGTTTCATTGGTACGACTATGGGCTGTCAGGCATGCTCGACAGGCTATCCAAATATGGCAAACCCTTTTGGGTCACCGAGTTCGCCAACTGGCACTCCCCGATTGACGGGGTGCAGATCGACACGCTTGAAAAGCAAAAGCAGCAGATGGCGGAGATGGTGGCGGTCTGCGAGAACCGCGCGGATGTGTTTCGGTATGCCTGGTTCACGGGTCGCATGAATGATGACCCGCACTTTTCAAGCCTGTTGAACGATGAAGGAAGGCTGACAGAACTGGGTAAGCATTATCTTTCGCTGCCATTCAATCAGTAGCGGGTACCAGCGGTCATCGGGACCTGGAGCCTGCCCATGCGCGTCAAAGTCGAGCTGGATGCCCGTAGGTGTCCAGCGCGTACGAGGCCGCCAGGGACGCTGAACCGATCTCGGTCAGCCCACTGATGATGTGCTGGGTGTAGGGAAAAGCAGGGTCTTCATCCAGCACTCTCTCCGACACCAACAGCCCTTCTTTCACAAGCACGTCTATCGCCAACACACAGCGCACGATGGACGGAAAGTTTGGCTGGCCGCGCACCAGCTGCATGTATATCTGACCGCATGTCAGCTTTCGCGGCGCACCGCCGCGTGGCTTTCCATCACTTAACAACCAGACCGCTTTTAAAATGGCCAGATCCACTTCGAGAGGGTCTGTAAGCTCTGAGCTGAATCCAAAGCCGGGTAACAGAAAGGGACGCGCTTGGGATGTCACAGTTAAACCTCTGAGTGTCATTAGCCTGAACCACCGCACTTATTCACCCTGGACGCTTTTCTTACCTGTAGGCATGAGCAGCGTGGCACGCCCGAATTCTTCACAAGGCGACAGGACGGCGAGCACTTTTATGGCCTGACTACTTTAACACCGCTCAAAACAGAGCTATCACTCTGTTTTTCAGAAAGATTTTTTATAGCTGATAAATGATAATGGTCAGCAGAAACAACCAATAAATACTTGTAAATCAGATAAAATCAATATTAATTTTAAATAAATTAAAAACACACGATAAAAACAAATCAAATATTTAACTTCATTTTTTTGCCGCCACAGAACTTTAAGCTCACACTGCTGACTTACTGTCTGCAGCCTGTAGTAAACCTCCACGCGCTGACACTTCTTCGTTACCCACTTCTATTTGGAGATTCTCCCGATGGCTAGAAGCTTGCTGCCTCTTGCTGCCATTTTTCTGATGGGCCTCACCACACTTTCTGTATCAGCCGCCGAAAACAAAAATCCCCTGCCGTCGACATCGAGTGATGTGCGCGTGGAAGTCGAGGCCAAACGCGAGCAGATCACTGGCGCCGAAAGCGCTACAAAAAGCCAGTCGACAGGCGCGCAGACGGTGCTGGACGCCCCGGTCGTGACCGACGACGCCCCAACGACCGATGACGAGAAATGAGTCTTCGTTTGATACGCAGCACACACCCTATCGAACGAATTCAGGAGTAGCTCCATGTCCATGATCAAACAAGGCTTAGGCCTGAGTCTGCTTGCGTTGAGCATTGCTCAGGCAGGCACCGTAATGGCTGTCACCCCGATGACGGGCAATGAGGTCGAAGCGCGGGTTGGCGCGATGCTCGACAACATGACCCAGTCGGAAAAAATCAACTTCTCGCGCGTCGATGACGGACGCATGATTCCCAAGCTGGACAAGTTCAACCTGCAAGGCACAGTCGCCTACGACTCGGCCATGGGCGTACTGGTCGGCGGCAAGACCTTCGGTGCGCAGTACCCGTCACCTTCGGCATTGGCCGCGACCTGGAGCATCAACCGGGCCAAGGAATTCGGTCTGGCGATTGGTTACGAAACCCGGATCGCTGGCGGTCAGCAAATGCTGTCTCCGGCCATCAACCTCTATCGCACCCCGTTCAACGGGCGCTCCGCCGAGTACATGAGTGGTGAAGATCCATTCCTCGGCGCAGTGTTGGCTCCGGCCGTCACTAACGGTATTCAGGTTCAGGGTGTTCAGTCTGCCGCCAAGCATTACCTGATGAACGAGCAAGAGGCGAACCGGCACTATCTGGACGTCAAAATTGACGAGCGCGCCATGCAGGAGCTGTATCTGCCCGGCTTCGAATCGCTGGTCAAGAACTCGAACATTGCCTCGATCATGTGCGGTTACAACAAGATCAATGGCGAATATGCATGTGAGAATCATCACCTGATCACTGACATCCTGAAAGGCCAGTGGGGCTTCCAGGGCAACGTGATGAGTGACTTCAACTCGGTTCAGGACGCGTTCAAAGGCGCCTGGGCAGGCACCGATATCGACATGCCAAGCGGCCTGCAATTCACTGAAGCCAAGTTGCTGCCCTATGTCTGGAACGGCCAACTGCATCAGAGCGTGATCGACGACAAAGTCCGCAGGAATCTCAGGGCACTGGTCAGCTACGGCTTTGACAAGGGCATCAACAAGGCTCAGCCTCTGGAGCACCGCGAGTACGGCCAACTGGCTGCGCTGAACGTCGCGAGGGAGTCGATTGTGCTCCTGCGCAACGAACCCGTAGACGGGCAGAAACCTCTGCTGCCACTGCCGAAAACGGCGAAGATCGCTGTCATCGGCGACCTGGCAATGCAGCCACCGACTGCGCCATTCGGTACCGCTTACTCAGCGCCTGCCAGCTATGTAACCGAACTCAGCGGCCTCAAGCAGCTGGCGTCGAGCACAAGCAATGTCGATTACCTGCCGCAGATGAGCCTCGATCCGAAATCGTCGGTCTGGTATCAGCCGGGTACGGGTAAAGGCAAAGGGAAAGAAGCCATCAGCAACACGGGTGTGAAAGCCGAGTACTACGCTAACACCACGTTGTCCGGCGATCCTGTTGCAACCCGCATCGAGCCAGGCCTCAACCTGAGCTGGATCACCAACACCAACGTAACCGACAGCGGCACCAGCGCGGTAACCGGTTACAACCCGGCACCGGGCGCGTTCTCGGCTCGCTTCACCAGCAAGATCAAACCTACCATCACCGGCCCGCACGTCTTCAAAGTCCGTGCCGATGGTGCCTACAAGCTCTGGATCAACGACGAGCTGGTGGTTGAGGATGAAGACAAGCAGGTTTCATTCGACCTGATTCCTGTGGTGCCACGTACCGTCAAGACTGTCGCGCTGAAAGCCGGCACCGAGTACAACGTGCGCCTGGAATATCGTCGACTCAAAGGCAATTACACCCCGGTGCTGGGCGGCATGAATGGCGTGCAATTGAGCTGGGCGTCGCTGCGTCCACCGACCAATCTGGCTGACTATGACGCAGTCGTGGTGGCAGCGGGCAGCAACTTCGAATACGAAGGCGAGTCCCTTGATCACCCGTTCGAACTGCCGCAATTTCAGTCTGAGTTGATCAGCTTCGTGCAGAGAGCCAACCCTAAAACCATCGTCGTGATGCACGGCGGCGGCGGTATGGATATGCAACCGTGGGCAACCAAGGTTGCTGCTTCCCTGCACGCCTGGTTCCCGGGTCAGCAAGGCGGTCAGGCACTGGCGGAAATTCTCTACGGCAAGGTCAACCCTTCGGGCAAGCTGCCTATCACGCTGGACAAGAAAGTGCAGGACAACCCGAGCTTCGCCTCGTACTCCGATCCGGCACCGTACTACTTCAGCAGCCCTAATCCGCCGACTGAAATGACCTACAGCGAAGGCCTGTATCTGGGCTACCGCGGTTACGACAAGAACCATGCGAAGCCGCTCTACCCGTTCGGTTTCGGGATGTCGTACACGACATACCAATACAGCGACCTGAAGCTGTCGAGCAACGTGCTTGCACCTGGCGCAACCATCAAGGCCACGTTCACCGTGACCAACACGGGCGACAAGCCTGGTTTCGAAGTCGCTCAGTTGTACGTGCAGCCTTCAAAGCCACAAGTTGATCGTCCGGAAAAAGAGCTGAAGGGCTTCTCCAAGGTTTACCTGAAGCCGGGCGAAAGCAAAACCGTCACGATTCCGCTGGACTCCCGTTCGTTCGCCTACTATTCGCCTGACGCTGTCAGCTGGATCGTAGACCCGGGCAAGTTCAAGGTTCTGGTGGGCAAGGATTCGGAAGACCTGGCACTGAACCGCACCGTCGTCGCGCTGTATGGCGAGAAATTATCGACGCGTGAATCCAACCCTCTCCCGATTCCGCTGCGCAACGCAGTTCAGGTCAAGCCAGAACAGGCTTACTGAGTCACCTTCAAAAAGGCTTGATCGGTGGTTGCCACAACCACCGGTTACTGACCATCGAGCGGCCGTACTCAGTCGAGTCCGGCCTGCTTGAGGTCTGACGCCAAACGCTCGAGAAACCTCGCAAAAGCACGCTCGATCGGTACGTAATCGGGGGAGCGTAGCCATTGAATCTGCATTCCGTCCATCATCGACGCAATCTCAAGACTGACCTGCTTCACATCGGTGTCCGCGCGAAT
This sequence comes from Pseudomonas syringae group sp. J309-1, assembly GCF_032582135.1. Lineage (NCBI taxonomy): Bacteria > Pseudomonadati > Pseudomonadota > Gammaproteobacteria > Pseudomonadales > Pseudomonadaceae > Pseudomonas > Pseudomonas syringae group sp. J309-1. The sequence continues at coordinate 36,425 of NZ_JAWHNU010000046.1, forward strand.
TTCGCCCGCTTCGATCAGCAGATTGAGTTGAGCGTTAATGTGGCCATGCACAATCTCAAAGCGTTCGCTGAACCACCGGTTGGCCGGGTGAGTCACGGACAGGCTTTCTGTGTTGATGATCATCAACGCCTGACTGACAGCAGCGTCTTCGGTACTGAACTTCATGATGAACTGCAGAAACGCTAAAAACCCGTCCAGCGACGCAACCTCATCAGCTTCCTGTAACCGGGATGCGATGTACTGATCCCGATGCTGCAAGACGGCGTGCAACAACGCGAGCTTATTAGGAAAGTGATGTAGCAACCCGACTTGCGATATGCCCGCGACCTTGGCAACGTTAGTCAGCGTAGCGCCCGCAAACCCGTCCCTGGCAAAAATCACCATGGCGGCCTGAATGATTTCCAGCTTGCGCATATCCCCTTTGGGGATGTGGCGACGCTTGGGAGGCGCGACCGGGTCAGGAATGGGAGTATTTTTTGGCATTTGAATAGCACTGTCCGTTGCGCAAATATGAAACCTGTCAGCGTATGGATTTCGCGCTGAAGCGTTCACTTATAGGCCAAACAGTACCCATAGAGAAATTTTCGGAAAATTCATCAGCGATGCACCAATGGATGTAACCCTACGCCCATGCAGTACGGGTGAAAAGCGTCCAGAACTGCACGTAGATCCAGTCGGTCGCGGAACATACCATGTGCCCTTGAAGCTGACAAATACACCACCGTTCGTAATACATGACCACAAAGGACTGCCCTCCATGGAAACACGCAAGGTTCGAATCACAGGCGAACATCTTCTGTCGGATAACTGGTATCTGCTGAAAAATATCGAGTTCGAAATGCCGCGCCGGGACGGCAGTTGGCAGGCAGTCACCCGCGAGGTATACGACAGGGGCAATGGTGCCACGATCGGGCTTTACAACCTGGCAAAACGGACGGTTATTCTCACTCGGCAATTTCGCATCCCGGCTTTCGTCAACGGGCACGATGGTTACTTGATCGAAGCGGCTGCGGGCCTGCTGGATAACGCCAGTCCCGAAGAGCGAATCCGCCTGGAAGCCGAAGAGGAAACCGGTTACCGGGTCAAATCGGTGCGCAAAATCTATGACGCGTTCATGAGCCCGGGCTCAGTGACTGAGCGCCTGCATTTCTTTGTCGGGGAATACCAGCCGGAAGATCGCATCAATGACGGTGGTGGACTGGTCGAAGAAGGCGAGGACATCGAAGTGCTGGAACTGCCCTTCGATCTGGCGCTGGAGATGGTCGACGACGGCCGGATCATGGACGGCAAAACCATTATCCTTCTACAGTACATCAAACAGCTCATGCCTCCCTCTTCCGGCCTGATGATTCTGGTGGCAGGCCCTTACCGTTCGGGCACCGGCGATGACCCCGCCTTGCTGGAAGCCAATGTACAGGCCATGCAAGCAGCCGCCGCAGAACTGCTGAGTGCCGGGCACTTCCCGATGGTCGCAGAATGGGTCGCGCTACCTTTGGTGCAACTGGCGGGTTCCAAAAGCATCGGTGACGAAGTGTTCCAGAAGCATTTCCATGAATACGCGAAAAAGCTGCTGCAACGCTGTGACGGCGTATTGCGCATCGGCGGCCCTTCCGAGGGCGCGGACCTGATGGTTGAACTGGCTCAGCAGCGGGGCTTGGCGGTGTATCGCGGCCTTGATGAGGTTCCACATATTCAATAAGGGGCTGAAAACATTGGGCCTTTAGGCCCGCACCGAGGTTACGAGGCCAGCGATGGCGGCGTGTCTGACACACCGCTATCGCAGCCGTCGTGACCTCCGACAGCTCCTACAGAGGCCGGAGCGTGCACTCCATCTGTAGGAGCTGCCGAAGGCTGCGATTGCGGTGTATCAGACACACCGCTATCGCAGCCGTCGTGACCTCCGACAGCTCCTACAGAGGCCGGAGCGTGCACTCCATCTGTGGGAGCTGCCGAAGGCTGCGATTGCGGTGTATCTGACACAACGCCATCGCAGCCGTCGTGACCTCCGACAGCTCCTACAGAGGCCGAAGCGTGCACTCCATCTGTAGGAGCTGCCGATGGCTGCGATTGGGATATGTCACACACACCGCCATCGCTGGCTTCGTAACCTCGGTGAGCTTCTACAAGATTGATTTGAAATGTCCTTAAACCAACACCTCCTGCCGATACTCAAGTGGCGTACAGCCAAACTCTCGACGGAATACGGTGTGCAAATACTGCGCAGATTTGAAACCGCAATTGCGTGCCGTGTCTGCAATGGTCGAGTCGGTGTTCTTCAGGCCATTGGCCGCTGCCTCAAGTTTGAAGCGCAGGATTTCGTCATGCACGCTGCAGCCCCGTGCCTGGCGAAAGTGCGCTTCCAGCGATGAGCGCGACACACCCACGTAAGCCGCGACTTGCGCGGTCTTGATGCCCTGGCAGGCATATTGGCGAATGAACAGCAGCGCTTGCATCACATAAGGATCCCCTAACGGCTGGTGCAGGCTCGATACCTGGACGTTGATCGAGTCCGGCGGAATCAGAATGTGCGAGCCCTTGGCTGGCATGCCGTGCAGCATTTGATGCAGCAATTGCGCGGCCGTGCGCCCCATGGTTTCGGTGCCCTGGCTGACGGAGCTCAAAGGCACGCGGGTCAGGCTACGCGTGAGCGGATCGTTATCGATGCCGATCAGCGCCACCTGCTCCGGAACAGAAATCCCCGCCGTCAGACAGGCCTGCAACAATTGCCGTGCGCGGGCGTCACTGACGGCAATGATGCCGATGGGTTTAGGCAGGCTGTGCAGCCACGCGATCTGCTGCTCGACGGCGCTGTTCCAGAGTGGCGCGCTGGTACCCATGCCGCGGTAGATCTCGCCGTGCAGGCCATCGCGCTGCATCAGCTTGCGAAAGGCTTTTTCCCGCTCCTGAGCCCAACGATTGGCTTGCGCTTCAGGCAGGCTGAAGCAGGCAAAACGGGTAAGTCCGGCTTCGATCAGGTGCTCGTACGCCAGCGTCATCAGCGCCTGATTATCAGTGGCGACGTAAGGAATACCTTGCGGATAGTCACGCTCGTTTTCATATGAACCGCCGACCGCCACCACCGGCAACCTGATCCCGGCCAGCGCTTCGCCGATCATCGGGTCATCGAAGTCGGCAATGATCCCGTCGCCCTGCCAGCGCTCGATACCTTTCAGGCGGCAGAGAAAGTCCTCCTCCAGAAACAGATCCCAGGAGGCGCGAGTACTGCTCAAGTAGTTGCCGATACCGCTGATGATGCCGCGGTCGTAGATTTTGCCGCCGTTGAACAACAGTGCAACGCGGTGAACAGGCGGTACGGTTTTCATTGTTATTGTCCTGGGCCGGCCCGAGGTTATCGAAACAGACTAGGCGCGGCGCCGCAGAATCTCAATACGCAAAATCGCACTCCGTGTTGATGATTTTCATAATCGGGAGCAACTGGACCGTTGCTAGTATCGAAGCACCGACAAGAGCAATCGATTAGAACATTCGATTAGAACAACCGATAAAAACAACAAGGACATTGCGAATGCCATATTTCCCCGATATCGACCGAATTCGCTACGAAGGCCCCGACAGCGATTCGCCCCTCGCCTTTCGCCACTACGATGCGGACAAGATCATCATGGGCAAGCCGATGCGCGAGCACCTGCGCATGGCGGCCTGTTACTGGCACACCTTCGTCTGGCCCGGTTCCGATGTGTTCGGCGCAGGCACCTTCAAACGCCCATGGCAGCGCCCCGGCGACCCGCTGGAAGTGGCAATGGGCAAGGCGGAGGCGGCATTCGAGTTCTTCACCAAACTGGGCATCGACTATTACTGCTTTCACGATACCGATGTCGCCCCGGAAGGCAGCTCGCTCAAGGAATACCGCAATAATTTTGCGCAAATGGTCGACCATCTGGAGCGCCATCAAGAGCGAAGCGGCATCAAGCTTTTGTGGGGCACCGCCAATTGCTTCAGCAATCCGCGCTTTGCTGCTGGCGCTGCGAGCAATCCTGATCCGGAAGTCTTCGCCTGTGCCGCTGCGCAGGTGTTCAGCGCCATGAACGCAACCCAGCGTCTCGGTGGCGCCAACTACGTGTTATGGGGCGGACGCGAGGGCTACGAAACGCTCCTCAATACGGACTTGAAACGCGAGCGCGAGCAGCTGGGCCGCTTTATGCGCATGGTGGTTGAGCACAAGCACCAGATCAATTTCAAAGGCGACCTGCTGATCGAGCCCAAACCGCAGGAGCCGACCAAACACCAATACGATTACGACAGCGCCACCGTGTTTGGCTTTTTGCAGCAGTTCGGTCTGGAAAACGAAATCAAGGTCAACATCGAGGCCAACCACGCGACCCTGGCCGGTCATAGCTTTCATCACGAAATCGCGACGGCTGCTTCTTTAGGGATTTTCGGCAGCATCGATGCCAACCGCGGCGACCCACAAAACGGCTGGGACACTGACCAGTTCCCCAACAGCGTCGAGGAAATGACTCTCGCCACTTACGAAATCCTCAAAGCAGGCGGGTTCAAAAACGGTGGGTTCAACTTCGACTCCAAGGTGCGTCGTCAGAGCCTGGACGAAGTCGATCTGTTCCACGGGCATGTGGCGGCGATGGATGTCCTCGCCCTGTCCCTCGAACGCGCAGCAGCAATGCTGGAGAACGACCGGCTTCAGCACTTCAAGGACCAACGCTACGCGGGCTGGCAGCAGCCATTGGGCCAGGGAGTACTGGCGGGCGAGTTCACCCTTCAGTCACTGGCCGAACATGCCTTTGCCAAAGAGCTTAATCCGCAAGCCGTCAGCGGCAGGCAGGAAATGCTCGAAAACGTTGTTAACCAGTTCATTTATCGCTGATCGCAATCGAGGTCTACGGGCACCGCAATCCGGTTACATTCGCGCGACAAATCTGTGCTCGCGGTGCCTTGCGAGTCTCTACAGTTCTACCAGCACGATATTCATCGTCAGGCAGTCGCTTCTAAAAACAACAATAAAAGGACGCACCACTATGAAGAGTTTTAAACGCACGCTACTGGTTGGCGCTTTGGCGCTGCTGTCTGTTCCGGCCATGGCCGACCCTGCTCATCCGAAAATCGGCTTTTCCATCGATGACCTGCGCCTGGAACGCTGGTCCCGTGACCGCGATTACTTTATCGCGGCGGCGGAAAAAATGGATGCCAAGGTCTTTGTACAATCGGCCGATGCCAACGAGCAGAAGCAGATTTCGCAGATCGAGAACCTCATTTCCCGTGGCGTCGATGTCATCGTAATCGTGCCGTTCAATGCCACAGTGCTGACCAACGCAGTGGCCGAGGCGAAGAAAGCCGGGATCAAGGTCGTGTCCTATGACCGGTTGATTCTCAATGCTGACATTGACGCGTACATCTCCTTCGATAACGAAAAGGTGGGTGAGATGCAGGCCAGCGGCGTGTTGAAAGCAGCGCCCAAGGGTAATTACTTTTTGCTCGGCGGCGCGCCGACCGACAACAACGCGAAAGTGCTGCGCGAAGGCCAGATGAAGGTGTTGCAGCCAGCGATCGACAAGGGCGATATCAAAATCGTCGGCCAGCAGTGGGTCAAAGAGTGGAACCCGACTGAAGCGCTGAGCATCGTCGAGAACGCCCTGACCCGTAACGACAACAAGATCGACGGCATCGTTGCCTCCAACGACGCCACCGCAGGCGGTGCCATCCAGGCACTGGCCGCACAGAAGCTGGCGGGCAAGGTGCCAATTTCGGGTCAGGATGCCGACCTCGCAGCGGTCAAGCGCGTGATCGATGGCACGCAGACCATGACTGTCTACAAGCCGCTGAAACTCATCGCCTCCGAAGCGGCCAAGCTCTCGGTGCAACTGGCGCGCAATGAAAAACCCACCTACAGCTCGCAGTACGACAACGGCAGCAAGAAAGTCGACACCATCCTGCTCACGCCGACGCCGTTAACAAAGGACAACATTGATCTGCTGGAAAAAGACGGGTTTTACACCAAGGCGCAGATTGAGGGGAAGTGATCTGAGCGTAAACCTCGCTCCGATCAAAAAATGCATTCCTTTGGATTGGAATGCATTTTCTGTAGGAGCTGCCGAAGGCTGCGAAGGCATCCGTCCTGACACACCGCCATCGCAACCTTCGGCAGCTCCTACAGAAACCGTGTTTGCCTGCACCCGCTTATTTCTGAGCATTCGCCATGTCCGAATACCTGCTGCAAATGAATGGCATCGTCAAAACGTTCGACGGGGTAAAAGCCCTCAACGGCATTGATATCAACGTCAGGCCAGGAGAATGCGTCGGCCTGTGTGGCGAAAATGGCGCGGGTAAATCCACGCTGATGAAAGTGCTGTCGGCGGTCTATCCGCATGGCACCTGGGAAGGCGAAATTCTCTGGGACGGTCAGCCGCTGAAAGCACAGTCGATCAGCGAAACCGAAGCGGCCGGGATCGTGATCATTCACCAGGAACTGACCCTGGTACCCGATCTGTCGGTGACCGAGAACATCTTTATGGGCCATGAGATGACCCTGTTCGGCGGGCGCATGAATTACCCCGCCATGACCCACCGCGCCGAAGCCCTGATGCGTGAACTGAAAGTCCCCGACATGAATGTCTCACTCCCGGTATCCCAATACGGCGGCGGCTATCAGCAACTGGTGGAAATCGCCAAAGCGCTGAACAAGCAGGCGCGGCTGTTGATCCTTGATGAGCCCTCGTCAGCCTTGACCCGTTCTGAGATCGAGGTACTGCTGGATATCATCCGCGACCTCAAGTCAAAAGGCGTTGCGTGCGTCTACATCTCTCACAAGCTGGATGAAGTCGCGGCTGTGTGCGACACCATTTCAGTGATCCGAGACGGCAAACACATCGCCACCACCGCAATGGCAGACATGGACATTGCCCGGATCATCACCCAGATGGTTGGACGGGAAATGAGCAACCTGTACCCCACCGAACCCCATGACATTGGCGAAGTGATTTTCGAGGCGCGCCATATCACCTGCTACGACGTCGACAATCCAAAGCGCAAACGTGTCGACGACATTTCGTTCGCCCTCAAGCGTGGCGAGGTACTCGGTATTGCCGGGCTGGTCGGCGCAGGTCGCACGGAGCTGGTCTCGGCGTTGTTCGGCGCCTATCCCGGCCGCCATGAAGGCGAAGTCTGGCTGGACGGAAAACTCGTCGACACCCGCACGCCGCTGAAATCCATTCGTGCCGGACTGTGCATGGTCCCCGAAGATCGCAAGCGCCAGGGCATAATTCCCGATCTGGGGGTCGGCCAGAACATCACCCTTGCGGTGCTGGATTCCTACTCCAGGCTGACCCGCATTGACGCCGAAGCCGAGCTGGACAGCATCGACAAGGAGATCTCGCGAATGCACCTCAAGACCGCGAGCCCCTTCCTGCCGATCACCAGTCTGTCTGGCGGCAATCAGCAAAAAGCCGTTCTGGCGAAAATGCTGCTGACCCAGCCCCGCGTGCTGATTCTCGATGAGCCCACCCGAGGCGTAGATGTGGGCGCCAAATACGAGATCTACAAATTGATGGGAGCGCTGGCGGCCGCGGGCGTGTCGATCATCATGGTGTCTTCGGAGCTGGCCGAAGTACTCGGCGTCTCCGACCGGGTGCTGGTCATCGGCGAAGGCCAGCTACGGGGTGACTTCATCAACCACAACCTCACTCAGGAGCAGTTACTCGCCGCAGCACTCAGTCAAACCGCTGACCCTAACAACAATAATGATCGGAAGTCCGCGTAGATGAATCAGGTCAAACAGCTCTTCACACGCTACAAAATGCTCGCGCTGGTCATCGCGGTGGCGGTCATCTGGTTATTCTTCAGTTGGCAGACCGACGGTGGATTCCTGACCCCGCGCAATCTTTCCAACTTGCTGCGGCAAATGTCCATCACGGGAATACTTGCCTGCGGCATGGTGCTGGTGATCATCAGTGGCGAAATCGACCTGTCGGTCGGATCATTGCTCGGGCTGCTCGGTGGACTGGCGGCCATTCTTGACGTGGTTTATCACATCCCACTGTTGGCCAACCTGAGCCTCGTCGCGCTGTGCGGGCTGATGATTGGCCTTGCCAATGGCTACATGACGGCGTACCTGCGCATCCCGTCGTTCATCGTCGGTCTGGGCGGCATGCTGGCGTTCCGCGGCATTCTGCTGGGCATTACCGGCGGCACAACTATCGCCCCGGTCTCGCCGGAACTGGTGTACGTCGGTCAGGGATATCTGCCGCATTCGGTCGGAACGGGACTGGGCATCGTGCTGTTCGCGCTGACGCTTTACCTGACCTGGAAACAACGTCGCAATCGCGCCGTCCACGGTCTGGCGGCACATTCATTGGTGCGGGACGTCTTGCGTGTCGTGTTGATCGGCGCGGTGCTGGCCGGATTCGTCCAGACCCTCAACAGCTACGACGGCATCCCAGTGCCGGTGCTGCTCTTGCTGGTCCTTTTGGGTGTGTTCAGTTACGTCACCAGCCAGACCGTGTTCGGCCGACGGGTTTATTCGGTGGGCAGCAATATGGAGGCGACGCGGCTGTCCGGCATCAATGTGCAGGCCGTCAAACTGTGGATCTTCGGGATTATGGGCGTGATGTGTGCGCTAGCCGGCATGGTCAACACCGCACGCCTGGCGGCGGGCTCGCCTTCTGCCGGAAGCATGGGCGAACTCGACGCCATCGCCGCCTGCTTCATCGGCGGCACCTCGATGCGCGGCGGCTCCGGCACCGTTTACGGCGCGCTGCTCGGTGCACTGGTCATCACCAGCCTGGACAACGGCATGTCCATGCTCGACGTGGACAGCTACTGGCAGATGATCGTCAAAGGCAGCATTCTGGTATTGGCGGTTTGGGTGGATGTCAGTACCCGGACGGGGCGGCGCTGATCGCGCATGTGGCTTGAAATGCATTCCCGGTAGGAGCCAACTTGTTGGCGAGGCTTAATTCCTGACGATGCAGGCCTGACGTCTCGCCAACAAGGTGGCTCCTACAGTTCAACCTCTTGGCGTATCACGAGGCATTGCGCCTCAGTGTGCACCCAACTCCCGAATATTCGCCTTCAGCTCCTGAAAGTCATACTCAGACAAGCCGACGTAATCGAGTACCAGGTGGCTGATGGAATTCCACTCATGATCGGCGCTTTCCTTGCCCAGTATCCGGTAGGACTCGCAGATGTGTTCGGCCATTTTCAGAATCGCCAGCAGATTCTTCACCTGACTGTGCTGTCCCGAATCATCACTGAACACCGCGTAGGCGTTGTGATGCCGGGCGATGGTCGTTGACATGTGTTCCGGCAACCGCCAGGCCTTTGCGGTGTAGTAACCCACGACGGCGTGGTTGGTGTTGAAGGCTTTGTTTTCCACGTCGACGATGCGCTGCTGGTCACTGGCGCCCGCGTACCCCTGCTCCAGCACCGACATGTAGCCCGGGAATTTCTTGTACATCAATGGCACGCCGCAATCATGGAACAGGCCCAGGGCGTAGGCTTCATCGACAGCCTGCGAGCCAAGCCGTTTGGCCAGCGCCAGACACGTCATGGCGATGTCTTGCGCGGTGTCCCAGAAGCGGTTGAGGGTCACGATGGACTCATCGTTCATGCCGCCGCGAATGGACAAGCCGTTGACGATGTTGATCACCGAACGACTGCCCAACAGATTCACAGCGCGCTGAATCGACGAGATCCGGTTGCTCAAACCGAAGTAGCTGGAGTTGACGATCTTGAGCAGCGCCCCTGCAATACCGGGGTCCTGGGAAATCAAGCGGGCGATCTCGGCCAGATCGGGGTCCGGCATGTACTGCTCGATCTGCAGGTCCACCAGGATCTGTGGTTGCGGCGGCACGATGATGCCCTGCAAGGCCTGTTTGACTTTCTCGTCGGTAAACTCGGGCTCTGATGACATACGCTTCCCTGGACACTCACTCAATACGTGATATGGCCCGACTCTAGCGAATAGAAAAGACATTTGCGATGGGGCATTGCCTGATTGACAAAGCCACCGGCTACTGACGATGGTTGTGTAACTGATACCACTCGACAAAAAACCCGGCCATGAATGGAAAAAAGTTCGTTAAGCCGTTGTTTTCCCGTAGTCTCGGCACACATAACCTTACACAGCAACTACTCGGGATTGTCAGCACTCCAACTTACTTATGCGTACATTTTTCACTATTGCTTTTGGCTTCGTACTCACGGCTGCGCTTGTCGGCTACGGCTTCTGGACTGAGCAGCGTCCTGTGGGACACTACTTGTCCGACCTGCGAATCAAACTCGTGGTCGACGAAGGACAACCCAGTGAGCGCGGCAATCTGCTCGGCATTCAGCCGGAACTGTTCCCCGCCGATTATCAAAGTATCCAGCGCCTGCATCGCAAACTGGCAGCCTATCTGCAACAGGCTCGCGAGCAGGGTTTGATCAACAGCCGAACCATCGTCGTGCTGCCCGAACATGTGGGCACCTGGCTGGTTGCCAGTGGTGAGAAAAACGAGGTTTACCAGGCCGCCAGCATGGACGAAGCGCTGACCTGGATATCCCTCAGCAATCCGCTGAAATTCCTCGGTGCACTGCTTGGTGCCAAAGGTGACAGTCGGCTCGACGACGCCCACTTGCGCATGAAAGCCCCCGGTATGGCCGAGCAGTATCAAACTCTGTTCGGCGGTCTGGCCAAAGAGTTTGGCGTCACGCTGGTCGCAGGCTCCATCGTGCTGCCTGAGCCGGCCATCGACAACGGGAAACTGAAGCTCGGCAGCGGCCCGCTCTATAACAGCAGCGTGACGTTCGGCAGCGACGGCCAACCCCTCGGTCAGCCGCAACGGCAGTTGTTCCCGATGGCTTATCAACGCCGCTACGTGCACCCGGCCACTGACCTGAATGTATTCGACACCCCCGCCGGAAAGCTGGGCATATTGATTGGCAGCGACAGCTGGTACCCCGGCAATTACGCCAGCCTGAATAAACTGGGCGTCGAGCTGATTGCAGTGCCCGCCTTTGTCATTGGCACCGGCCACTGGGCCAGCCCGTGGCGCGGCTATCGCACCCCGGACCTGATCGGCGCAACAGGGCTGAACACCGGCAATATCACCGAGGGTGAAGCGTGGCAGCGCCTGACCCTGACCAGTCATGCACCGCTCAGCACCGCCAAAGCCGGAGTCAGTGTGTTCATGCGCGGTCAGCTATGGGATCAAGGCAGCTCGGGACACAGCTTCGCCAGCCGTGACGGCCAGCACATCGTCGAGCCATCGGCGGATGACAAGGCCCACCTGGGCGCACGCCTGATCAATATCTGGTTATGAGCATGACCCCATCACCCACTCGTCTTGGTGATCTGTCGGTGGGGTTTGTTCACAGCCTGGCCAATGCGGTGCGCAGTTTCGGGCAAGATCCGCAACCGTTGCTGGAGCAGTACGGCCTGGATCAGGCAAGGCTGGCCGAAGCCGGGGCGCGTTTGTCCATTCCGCGTTACATGCGCCTGGGCCATGCCGCGATTCAACTCACCGGGCAGCCTGGCCTTGGTTTGCGCATGGGCCGTTCAAGCCATATCAGCCAGTGCGGTCTTGCAGGTGTGACCGCGGCGCAAGCCCCTAACGTCCGCGAGGCCGCTCGCACGCTGATCCGCTTTGAGGCGCTGTACGGTTCCAATTATCGCGGCCAGTCGAGCTTTCACGAAGACGCAGAAGGTGCCTGGTTGCGGTTCTATTCGATCAGCCCGTACAACGGCTATAACCGCTTCGTGGTGGACTCGATCATCGCCAGCTGGCTGCAGCAACTGTCCAGCCTTAGCGAAACTGAAGTGCGAGCGGAAAAGATCGAGATTGAGTTTGATGCGCCCGACTATGCCACCGAATATACCGACCTGAGCGCACAGCCCATTGCCTTTGCCGCCGCTACCAATCAGTTGCGTCTGAACCAGCACACGTTGAGCCTGCGCAACCCGCAGCATTGCCCCAGTACCTGGACCCATCTGCTGCAGCTGTGTGAAAAAGAACTTGAGCAACTGACCCGCACCCGCAGCTTGCGAGAGCGCATCATCCGTCTGCTCGGGCCTTTACTCAATGGTGGGAGCGAACCGGATCTGGAGGAGATTGCTGCCAGACTGAAACTACCCGCCTGGACTTTGCGCCGCAAACTGGCCGACGAAGGCACAGGCTTTCGCACTATCCTCAACGATACGCGGCGCGATCTGGCGATGACGTATATACGCGACACCGATCTGGCATTCGGTGAAATCGCTTACTTGTTGGGATTTGCTTCCGCAGAAGCCTTTCAACGGGCTTTCAAACGCTGGACAGACCAGACGCCCGGAGAATTTCGCCGCAGCCAGCGTGGGCAGGGTTGAATAATCCGCCCGGCAAATACTGACCGGTACAGACGGTGTGAAAACGTATCGAGCGACGGCAAGACAAGGCAAAAACAGGCGAAAAAGCGGAGTTTAGGTGTTCTAAATGAGCATTTTTCGCCTGTTTTTAACGCAGTATTGTGCGCGTAGCACCGAAGGTGCCCAGCCTGCAGTAGTTTTCACACAGTCTGGGTAGGAGCTGCCGAAGGCTGCGATAGCAATATGTCAGGAAGATTGCTTTCGCAGCCTTCGGCAGCTCCTACAGAAAAGACGTCTGCTCAGACACTCACAACTCAGTCGCATCATCCGCAGGCTCTGGCGGATCTAGTTCAAACGCTTGGTATTCCAGCAGTTCTTCTTGATAGTCGTCCATAACGCGTGCCCTCTTGGCTGTTCTTTAAATGACGTCATTCACTGACCACTGCCCTCACCATAAAGTGCCAAGGTGAAGGAAAAATGACCTGATCATTAAGATACGAAGCGCTCCGATAAGGATTTAGCTTTGCCTGTCTTGACTTGCAAAGAGCATCCGCAATAGTCTTCAAGCATGAACGTAACCAAGCATTTCGCCGGCCAGATTATTATTACCGCCATTCCAGTCATGGCGGGTTAGCCGACGCGTGCACCCAACCCGCCCAAGAGGCGGTTTTTTCTTGTCTCCTGGGCTAAAAAAGCAAACCGGGAGTCAGACATGATCAGCATTCAAACCGCCCTCTTCGCTTCTCAGGCTCAGCGCACCGCCCTCCATCACAAGGGGCCGACGCGATGACTGACCTGCTCAATCAGTACGCCCGTAAAATCCTCAACTCTCGCGTCTACGACGTGGCCGTGGAAACCCCCTTGCAGGGCGCTCGTCAGTTGTCCGAAAGGCTTGGCAATCAGGTGCTGCTCAAGCGCGAAGACTTGCAGCCGGTGTTCTCGTTCAAGATTCGTGGCGCGTATAACAAGCTGGCGCAGCTAAGCCCGGAAGAGCTGGCGCGGGGCGTAGTGACAGCGTCGGCAGGCAACCACGCGCAAGGTCTGGCACTGGCGGCGAAAACCCTGGGCGTTGAAGCGACTATCGTGATGCCCAAGACCACGCCTGAAATCAAAGTCGAAGGCGTGCGTTCCCGGGGCGGCAAAGTGGTACTGCACGGCGATTCCTTCCCTGAAGCGCTGGCTCATTCGCTGGAGCTCGTCGAAGAAATGGGCTTCGTTTACATCCATCCCTATGACGATCCAGACACGATTGCCGGGCAAGGCACCGTGGCCATGGAGATTCTGCGCCAGCATCAGGGGCCGTTGGACGCGATTTTCGTCCCGGTGGGCGGCGGTGGTTTGATCGCCGGTATCGCGGCTTACGTGAAATACCTGCGGCCGGAGATCAAGGTCATCGGGGTCGAGCCGGATGATTCCAACTGCCTGCAGCAAGCCATGGCGTACGGCGAACGCGTTGTGCTGCAGCAGGTCGGTCTGTTTGCGGACGGCGTGGCGGTGGCGCAAATTGGTGAGTACACCTTCGACATCTGCAGGCACTACGTCGACGAAGTGATCACGGTCAGCACCGATGAAATCTGCGCGGCGATCAAGGATATTTACGACGACACCCGCTCGATCACCGAGCCGTCAGGGGCCCTGGCGGTGGCGGGGATCAAAAAGTATGTCGAGCAGGAAGCCGTCAGCGGCCAGACCTTCGTCGCTATCGACTCAGGTGCCAACGTCAACTTCGACCGCTTGCGTCACGTAGCCGAGCGCGCCGAACTGGGTGAAGGCCGCGAAGCCATCATCGCCGTGACCATTCCCGAGCAACCGGGCAGCTTCAAGGCGTTCTGCGAGGCCATCGGCAAGCGCCAGATCACCGAATTCAACTACCGTTATCACACCGACCGCGAGGCGCACATTTTCGTCGGCGTACAGACGCATCCCTATACCGACCCACGGAAAGATCTGATCACCAGCCTCACCGAGCAGGGCTTCCCGGTGATTGACCTGACCGACAACGAACTGGCCAAACTGCACATTCGACATATGGTTGGGGGGCATGCCGAGCGGGTCAGCGACGAAGTGGTGTTCCGCTTCGAATTCCCGGAGCGTCCGGGTGCGCTGTTCAACTTCCTGAACAAGCTGGGCGGCCAGTGGACGATTTCGATGTTCCATTACCGTAACCATGGCGCGGCGGATGGTCGTGTGGTCGCGGGGCTGGTGGTGCCAGAGGATGAACGGCATCTGGTCCCGGCGGCACTGGCCGAGATTGGCTACCCGTATTGGGATGAGAGCAAGAATCCGGCGTATAAGCTGTTTTTGGGGTAGGACTGATACGCGCAGGTCTATTCCATGTGGGAGCCGGGCTTGCCCGCGATATATGAGACGCAGGTAGTCGAAATACCGCGTTATCGTTTATCGCGGGCAAGCCCGGCTCCCACATAAGCGATATGTCTGCTGGTTATTGCGCTGGAGCGACTTCCGGCTCGGCTTGCGGGGCCTCCTCCGCAGGCGCCGGAGCCGGTTCAGCCTGAATTGATTCAGTCGGCGGTGCCGGTGCAGGCACTGGCTGACTGGATTCAACTGCAGGCGCAGGTGTCGGTTCTGCTACCGGGGCGGGAGCGGCTGCAGGTGCCGGCTCAACCAATGCTGCCGGTTTCGGCGCAGGCACCGTTTGCTCAGGCACGCCCAGCGCAGCTTTCGGGGTTTCTTTGATGTTGGCGACTTTCTTCACCTCAGGCGGCATGAAGTTGTCCACCAGCGTAAAGAAGCGATCGTAGAACTTGTCCGAAGCCACCGTCTCGCTCGCGACCTTGACCATCGAGTCGTCGGTAGAGCCGATCGGCATCGACACCGAACCCAGCACGCCAACACCCAGGCTGGCAGAGTTGTTGGTCTTCTTCAGCGCGTAACGATCCTGAAGGGCGTTGGCAAATACGGTCGAGCTCTTGTCCGTGGCGTCATCAGCAGCACAAACCACATTGAAGCTGATCTGCATGTGAGTCTCGCCGGTTTGCTGGAAGCTCTTGTTACCGCTGATCATCTTCGGGTCATTGCTGGTGATGATGTAGCCCTGGCTCAGCAAGGCGCGACGCGCCGCTTCGCAAGAGGCTGAATCACTGACCGGGTAAGTCCTCGAAAACGTCCCCGCGTCGTCAAAATTCTCGTGCTCGTAGACTGCGGTTTTTTTCGAGGAACAGCCCACGACTGCCAACAAGGCAATGGCGCAGCATGCGGTACGAAAGTTAACTAAGTTAGGCATCAAGGATCCTGGGTAGAAACGGTCCGCAAGACGGCGGACTGGAAAACGTCGGTAAGTCTGCAACAAGGCACGCGCAGGATCAACGCGCAGATGGAAAGGATCTTGTTACAAACCGCCACGTCACGGTCTTTCGAGATAGTGGCATGAAGCCAAAGAAATGATCGCTTCAATCAACAATGAACGAAACGATCAAAATAACTTGCGTTTTATGATCGTTTTAATCATTGTTGATCTCACTAAGAATAAAACGAGAATCCCACCATGCAATTTCGCGGCATTATTCCAGCCTTGGTCACGCCTTTCACCGCTGATCAGCAGGTTGACCATCACGCCCTCCGCGCTCTCGTCGAAAACCTCATTCAAGCTGGGGTACATGGGCTTTTTGTGCTCGGCACCAATGGCGAGTTCTTCACGTTATCAGAAGCTGAAAAGCTGGAAATCGCCCGCGTCACCGTCGAGGCAGCGGCAGGCCGAGTGCCGGTTGTGATAGGCACCGGCGCTTTCGCTACCCGCGAAGTGATTGAAATGAACAAAAAAGTGACGGACCTCGGCGCAAACGCCCTTTCCGTCATCACGCCCTACTTCAATGCCATCAGCCAGAGCGAGCTGATCAAGCATTACGAAACCATCGCCGATGCGTCCACCCTGCCCCTGATGATGTACAACATTCCGGCCAAAACCGGCATGTCCATTGGCATTGGTGCCGTCACCGCCCTGCATCAACACCCGATGATCAAAGGCATCAAGGACAGCGCCGGTAACTTCGACGCTCTGGTACAGATGATGAAATACCGCAGCGACGACTTTGCGGTCTTTGCCGGTACTGACTCACTGATCTACTGGAATCTGCTGGCCGGTGGCGATGGCGCGATTGCCGCGACCGCCAATGCAGTGCCGGATCTGGTCATGTCGATCTGGAACCACTTTCAGGCTGGCAATCACCCTGCTGCGCGAGTTGCTCAGGAGGCCTTGCGCCCACTGCGCGACGCGTTCGCCATGGGCACCATGCCCGTTGTGCTGAAAAAAGCCACCGAGCTGCTCAATCTCCCGGTCGGCCCTTGTCGCGCCCCCGTGCAGCCGCTGGATGCGGCCGCCGTGCAAAAACTGGAAACCCTGCTCGCGGTTTACCGCTGACTCGCCAGGAGATGCGCTGATGTCTACTTACCACTTCCAAACTGTCAAACACGTCATTCACGGCCCTGGCAGCCTTGAGCAACTGAGTGAAAAACTGTCGCTGCTCGATACCCCACTGCGCAATGTCGTGCTGGTCACGCAAAACGCCATGCATAACCTGGGCGTCACGGAGAAAGTCAGCGCACAGCTGAATGCCGCCGGCATTGCCGTGCACATGATCGACAACGTCGAAATCGAACCGACCCTGGAAAACATAGAGCGCGTCTTTCGTGAAGACGTTGCACCTCACGCACCCGACGCATTGATCGCCATTGGCGGCGGCAGCGTGCTGGACGCCGCCAAGCTGTTTTCGGTGATGCTGACCAACGACACGCCGCTGCGCGATTTGCTGGGTGTCGACAAAGTCAGCCATCCCGGCAAGCCCTTGGTGCTGGTACCAACCACTTCGGGCACCGGCTCGGAAGTGACACCCAACGCCATCGTCACCCTGCCCGACGAAGAACTGAAAATCGGTGTGGTCAGCCGTCACTTGCTGCCCACGCTGGTGATCCTCGATCCACTGCTGACGCTGAGCTTGCCACGCAGCATCACCGCCGCGACCGGCATGGACGCTTTCGTGCATTCGCTGGAATCGTTTATCTCCACCAAGGCCAACCCGATCAGCGATGCCTTCGCGCTGGAATCCATGCGTCTGATCGCGGGCAGCATCGTTGAGGCCTATCAGCAACCGGATTCGGTTCGGGCACGCGGCGACATGTTGCTCGGTTCGATGTATGGCGGCCTGGCCCTGACCGCAGCAGGCACAGCGGCCGTGCATGCCATGGCCTATCCGTTGGGCGGCAAGTTTCATGTCACTCATGGCGTGGCCAACGCCATGCTGCTACCGCATGTAATGGCCTTCAATCTGGACAGTTGCGCAGATCGTTTGAAACGCGCCGCCTGTGTCTGCGGTGTTGCAGAGCAACAGGACAGCGATGAAATCGCCGCGCATAAGCTGATTCAGCAGATCCGCCAATGGACCGCCACCCTGAACATTCCTCAAGACCTGCGCGAGTTTGGCGTCGGCGAGGAGCATCTGGCAGACATGGCGATAGCCGCATCAAAAGTCACCCGCTTGATGGCTAACAATCCCAAGGCCCTGAGCCTGACCGACATCGAAACGCTTTATCGGTGCTTGCTGCCATGAGCGCCTTGAAGCTGTCGGGTTTGTTGATCATTGCTGACGACTTGTCCGGAGCAGCCGATTGCGCGGCGGGTTTCGCCAAACGACTGTCGACCGAGATTGTGCTCGATACAGAGACGGCTTCATCAACCGCAGCAGTGGTTGCGGTGGACGTGGATTCTCGACGACTCGATCCGGGCGCGGCAGCGAAAGCCAACAGCGCGATATTGCAGCAGCGTCAGTACGCCAACAGAGCGTTGTACAAGAAAATCGACTCCACCTTGCGCGGCAATGTCGCTCGCGAAATCGCTGCGTTGCAGGCACTTCGGGGCCTGGCCATCGTCGCCCCGGCCTTTCCCGCCATGGGCCGCACCACACAAGATTCGGTGCAGTTGATCAACGGCATCTCGGTAGCCTTGAGCGATGTATGGCGCAATGAAAACCTGCTCGGCACCGGCAACCTGCTGGAAAGCCTTAGCGCAGAAGGCTTGCACTGTGTCGCCATAGATCTCGATACCCTGCGCGACGAAACGGCGCTGAGCAACGCGCTGGATCAAGCGCTACAACGCAATGTGCAGGCGTTGATTTGTGATGCCCTGACCGACGCAGACCTGCAACGTCTGGCCCGCGCAACCGCGCCGCTGTATCGCCAGCTGTTCTGGGTCGGTTCGGCAGGTCTGGCCCAGCATTTGCCAGAGGCGTTGGGTCTGCCCGCGTCTGGCGACATTAACGTGCAAGGCCGTGCGCCGGTACTGACAGTGGTCGGCAGCATGTCCCGGCATTCACAACAACAGGCCAGCACACTGGCCGAGCACAGTGGCTGTTTCTGTCTGGAAATAGATGCCGCCACGCTGCTCGATCCGGCTCGCCATGAACAGCGCGAACAACTGATCACCCTCCTCTATCTGCGTCTGGCCAAGGGTGAAGACTGCTTGCTGACCCTGAGTCAGGAAGAGCGTGATCCATCCGTCGCCGCGCAACTCAGCAGCGCCCTCGCCGCATGGTTAGAGCCTGCAATCGCCGTGACGGGATCGCTGATCGCTACGGGTGGCGAAACTGCCCGGGCCATTCTCACTGCAGCAGGCATTGGTCGTCTTGAGGTTCAAGGTGAACTGGCCCCCGGCGTCGTGCTCTCCCGAACCGAAACAGGCTTGAACGTGGTGACCAAGGCTGGTGCCTTCGGCCAGCCGGACACCCTGCTAACCGCCTGGCAACAGCTTCATGGCCGCAGCACATCCACTGCGGACACGCCCCACATTAAAAAGGAAATCCATCATGTCTGAACGTCCCGTGATCGGGATCACCATGGGCGATGCCGCCGGTGTGGGTCCGGAAATCATCATGAAAACTCTGGCCCACCAATCGGTGTACGACAGCTGTCGGCCGCTGGTGATCGGGGATGCCCAACGCCTTGAAGATGCCAACCGGATTGTCGGTGGCAGCCTGCGGGTTAACAGTATCGCCTCCCCCGCCAGCGCCCGCTTCGAACTGGGCACGGTGGACTGTATCGATCTGGGCCTGATCCCGGCGGACATGCCTTACGGCAAGCTGTCAGCCGTGGCAGGCAACGCAGCGTTTCGCTACATCGAGCGCACCGTCCAACTGACTGAAAGCGGCGAGCTGGACGCGATCTGCACCGCCCCCCTGAATAAGGAAGCGTTGCATGCGGGTGGGCATATTTTCCCCGGCCACACGGAAATGCTCGCGCACCTGCTGGGCATCGAAGAAGTCTCGATGATGTTGATGACCCCGACTCTACGCGTCATTCACGTCACCACTCACATGGGCATCATCGACGCCATCGCCAAAATAGAGCCGGGGCTGGTCAAGCGCACCATCGAGCGCTGCCGGGAAACCCTGACCCGCGCCGGTATCGAAAATCCGCTGATCGCGGTCTGCGGCATCAACCCGCATGCCGGTGAAAACGGCCTGTTCGGCTACGGCGAAGAAGAAACCAAGATTCAACCCGCCATCGATGAACTGCGCGCCCGCGGCTGGCGTGTGGAGGGCCCGCTGCCTGCTGACACGCTGTTCTTCCGCGCCGGCCGCGGTGACTTCGATGCGGTCGTGGCCATGTATCACGACCAGGGCCACGGCCCGGTGAAAGTCATGGGTCTGGAAGCCGGAGTCAACGTCACCGTCGGCCTGCCCGTGATCCGCACTTCGGTCGACCATGGCACGGCGTTCGACATTGCCGGTAAAGGCATCGCTGACGAGCGCAGCCTGATCGAGGCCCTGCGTCAGGCCGTTGAGCTTGCGACCCGCAAGCGGGAGACACGCCAGTCAGTGGCTGTTTGAGCCACGCAATCTTTCACACCAATCCCTGAAGTCCTCTGAAACAACGCGCCACAAAAACAACAATGGAGCGAAATGATGGAAACCTTCAACTCGCAGGACACTGCGATCATCATCGGCATGGTCGTCGTTTACATCGTCATCACCACCTGGATGAGCCTGCGACTGCGCAGCAAAACCAGTGAGCAATACATGGTCGCCGCACGCACCATGCCCGCCTTTGTCGTCGGCATTCTGATGATGTCGGAATTCATCGGTGCCAAATCCACGGTCGGTACGGCCCAGGCCGCGTTCGAAAGTGGCTTCGCCGCCTCCTGGTCGGTGATCGCAGCCGCCATCGGCTTCCCGCTGTTCGGCCTGCTCATGGCCCGCAAGCTCTACAACTCCGGCGAGTTCACCATTTCCGGGTTCATCGCCAAGAAGTACGGCAACTCTACCAAGCTGGCCGTTTCGATCATCATGATCTACGCCCTGCTGTTGGTGAACGTCGGTAACTACGTCAGCGGCGCAGCAGCGATTGCCACCGTGATGAAGATCAACCTGCCTACTGCAGCGTTCATTACTGCGGTTATCAGCACCCTGTACTACGTGTTCGGTGGCCTGAAAAGTGTGGCTTACATGAGCATCCTGCACACCGGCGTGAAGTACATCGGCGTGATGATCGTGCTGTATGTGGCCCTGAATTTGACGGGCGGTTTCACCCCGGTGATTCAGAACATGCCTGAACACTACTTCACTTGGGATGGTGCTATCGGCGGCTCGAAAATCATGGCGTGGATCATCGGCACCGTGGGTGCGATCTTCTCTACCCAGTTCATCATTCAGGCGATTTCTTCGACGCCTGATTCGAAAGCCGCCCAACGCTCCACCTTCTACGCCTCGTTGCTATGCATTCCGATTGCGCTGGCGCTAGGCTTTATCGGTGTGGCGTCCAAATACCTGCATCCGGACATGGGCAGCCTGTACGCCCTGCCTGTTTTCCTGCAGTCAATGAGTCCGGTTCTGGCGGGTGTAGTGACCATTTCTCTGGTCGCTTCGATCTTCGTCAGCGTCAGCACCGTCGCCCTGGCCATTGCATCGCTGGTGGTGCGGGACTTCTACGTGCCAATGCGCAAGCCATCGGTGGATCGCGAACTCAAGGCGACTCGCTTCATTGCATTGATCATCGGCTTTGTGCCGCTGTTCTTTGTGTTCTTCGTGCCTGAAATCCTCAACCTGTCGTTCTTCACCCGTGCACTGCGCCTGTCCATCGCCGTCGTGGCCATGATCGCCATCTACCTGCCGTTCTTCGGCTCCGGCCGTGGCGCGACTCTGGGTCTGATCGCCTCGTCCATTACCACCAGCGTCTGGTACCTGCTGGATAACCCGTACGGCATCGATAACATGTACATCGCCCTGATCACCCCGGCCATCGTGATTGCCGTGGAGCGTCTGTTCCCGCAATCAATCGCCCGCAGTCAGGATAAATCCGGCAACGACAAACAAGGGATTTCCCATGCCAATCAGTGAACAACGTCAGGACGCCTTCCTGCCGACGCCATACGCACAGAACCATGCCGCAAACCTGCATGAACTGGCCGACGGTACGGTGCTGTGCACCTGGTTCGCCGGAACACAGGAAGGAATGGCCGACATTTTCGTACTGCTCTCGCGCCGCGACCCGCAGACCGGCGTCTGGAGCGAACCGGAGAAACTGTCTCAGGATGACACTCGCTCCGAGCAGAACCCGATCCTGTTCCAGGCCCCGCAAGGTCCTTTGTGGCTGATCTGGACCGCACAGATTTCCGGCAATCAGGAAACGGCGATCATTCGCCGTCGCCTGTCTGAGGATCAAGGCAAGACCTGGGGCCCGGTGGAAACCCTGTTCGACGAACCGGGCACCTTTGTGCGCCAACCGCCGGTGGTGCTGGATAACGGCGACTGGCTGTTGCCGGTCTGGTATTGCATCACCCACCCCGGCGAAAAATGGGTGGGTAATCACGACGTCAGCGCGGTGATGATTTCCAGTGATCAAGGGCAAAGCTGGTCGCGCCATGACGTCCCGGACAGCACCGGCGCCGTGCACATGAACGTTCATCAAGTGGCCGACGGCAGCTTGCTCGGCCTGTTTCGTAGCCGCTGGGCCGACTCGATCTACAGCAGCCGCTCAACTGATCGCGGTCGAAGCTGGAGTGCGCCGATCGCCACGGAACTGCCGAACAACAACTCGTCCATCCAGTTTGTGCGGCTCAACAGCGGCGAACTCGCGCTGGTCTACAACCCGGTCAGCGCCGAGGGCCACAGCCAGCGTCGGGCTTCGCTGTACGACGAAATCGAAGATGACGGCGATGACCGCGTGACACCGGGTCAAAGCGCAGATGGCAAAAGCGCGGTATGGGGCATCCCCCGCGCGCCCATGAGCCTGGCGCTGTCCCATGACGACGGGCAAAGCTGGCCGGTGCGCCTGGACCTGGAGTTGGGGGATGGTTTCTGCCTGACCAATAACTCTCAGGAAAAGCTCAACCGCGAGTTTTCCTATCCGAGCATTATTCAGGCACGGGATGGCAGTCTGCACGTGGCGTTTACGTACTTTCGGCAAAAGATCAAGCATGTGCATTTGCCGTTGGCGGCAGTGCGCTGATTTTCTGTAGAAGCGGCCCAGGCCACGCTGTCTATCAGCAAACAGGACCTGTAGGAGCGCGCTTGCCCGCGATTGGATCTGACAGTCGATAATCTATCGACTGTGCTGACGCTATCG
>NZ_JAWHNU010000047.1:0-57016 GCF_032582135.1 Pseudomonas syringae group sp. J309-1
GCGATCGCGGGCAAGCGCGCTCCTACAGATGAAAAAAGTACTCCAAATCAAATAGTTGTAGTTTGTTTGATAGGAGCCGGGCTTGCCCGCGATAGGGTTGATGCGATCTAACAGTGAACCGCGCCCGTCTTATCATTCGAGCGCGGTCCAGACCGGCAAGCCTTACTCGGCTGCCTGCAAAATCTCATAAGCCAACTTCACCCGCGCCTCATTCGGGTAATTCTTGTTGGCCAGAATCACGATGCCGATTTTCTTCTGCGGAACAAATGCCACATAACCGCCAAAGCCGTTGGTGGAGCCGGTCTTGTTGATCCAGACGTTTTGCTGCGGTTCGAGTGGCGGATTGATCGCGGCGGCAGGCTGAGTCTCCAAGGCCATCTTGCTCGAGTTACCTTCCTGCAAAGTTTCCAGGCTGACCGGGTAGGGGTATTGCTCCCAGATCAGGTCCTGAGTCATTTCTCCCACTTTGAAATAACCAACATGCGTATCAGTAATCGCCTTGGCTAACGCGTTGTCTGACTTGCCAGCATTGATGTTCAGCTCAACGAAACGCAGCAAATCCTTGCTGCTGGATTTCATCCCGTAAGCTTCATTGCCCAGCACGCCGCCTTGCAAGCGGACCGGCGCGTCCTGTTTGTTGTAGCCCTGTGCGTACAACTTCATCTTGTCGGCAGGCACATTCAGATAGCTATTGGTCAGTCCGAGCGTTGGAAACAGTAGCTGCTCCATGGCATTTTCGAAGGTCATGTTCATCGCCTTGGCGGTGATCATCCCCAGCATGCCGATGCTCGGGTTGGCGTAGGTGCGTTTGCTGCCTGCCGGGTATTGTGGTTGCCAGGCCTGCAAGTACGCCATCAGTTGCTCGTTGTTCTGCACCTCGTTGGGCACCTGAAGGGGGAATCCGCCCGCCGTGTGCGTAGCGAGGTTGATCAGGGGGACATGATCGAAGGCGCTGCCTTTCAGTTGCGGCAGGTATTTGCCCGGATGATCGCCAAGAGATAACTGTCCGTTGGTCTGGGCGTACGTCGCGAGGGTCGCAGTGAACGTTTTACTGATAGAACCGAGCTCGAACAGCGTGTCGCTGCTGACTGCCTGACTGGTGTCTTTGGAGGCGACGCCATAATTGTAGAAATGCTGCTGACCATCGATTGTCAAAGCGATGCTCATGCCGGGAATGTTGTATTGCTGCATGATTTGGGTGGCTGAGTTTTGGACATCGAAATTGCTGGCTGCGGCCTCAGTGATGCAGGCTAGCGACAGGCAGCAGGTCAGCAGCACACGCTGTGGAAGGTTATGCATCGTGTGATTCATCCTTGTTCTCGAATATGTAATGGGTCCTGTGCAGACTGTCTAGGAGCCGGGCTTGCCCGCGATAGACGATGACGCGGTATGACTGCAAGCTGCGTCTCATGCATCGCAGGCAGGCCTCTCTCCCACACGGAAAAAGCATTCCAGGTCTGGCCCATCCTCAACCAACACTATTCTGCAACAACTCAATAAACTGCCGTGCCGCCGGGCTCAAACCCTGACCGCTTCGGGTGATCAAACCGATGTCGCGACTCACGCCGGGGTGGTCGACGGGCACGCAAACCATATCATCCCGACCCTCGTCAGCCGACTCCGGCAGCAGCGTCATGCCCAGACCCTGGCGAACGAGTGCGAGCACCGTGGACATGTAATTGGCCTCCAGCCCGGGCACTAGTGTCAGGTGCTCGTCGGCGAACAACTGTTCGACTCGCTCGCGCACGCTGCTGTCCCGACCGGTCAGAATAATAGGTTGATCGGCCAGGTCCTCAAGTTTGATTGACGGCTGTGTGGCCAGCGGATGACTGCTCGGCACGAAGAGACACAAACGGTCGGTCAGCACCACTTCGAACTCCAGACCGTGCGCCATTCGCGCGCGTACGCCCAGACCGAAATCCACTTCGCCTTCGCGTACCAGTGCGTCGATACGTTGGGCTACCACGTCGCGCAAACGCACTTCGACGCCGGGGAATTGTTCCCGAAACCGGCGCAGCACGGGCGGCAGAGTGCTGGAGCACATCGAGGGCAGGGCGGCGATAGTCACCACGCCGCGCTTCAATGCCGCCAGATCCCGAGAACCGCTGACGATGTTGTCCAGGTCCAGCAGCAGTTTTTCCATCGGCATCAGGTTGCTCTGGCCAGCTGCTGTCAGGCTTACGTGGCGCGGGCTGCGCTCCAGTAAAGGTACGCCGAGCCAGTCTTCGAGTTGCTGGACCTGCACGGTGAGGGCCGACGGGCTCAGGCTCAGCTCCACAGCGGCTTTGGCAAAGCTGCCGCTATGGGCGACGGCGAGAAAGGCTCGGATGTGCTGAATCGAATTCTTCATGGTCGTGTGCCTGTTTTTATTCGTATGGTTTTGTTTTTTCGAATGCAGCATGCCGAACATTTCAATTTACAAAGCTTACCTGTGTTTTCAATACTCGTTGAAAACAACAACAGCTCATCCGCCGCGCCAGCGGGAAGGATGACGAACAGGAAGTACCTATGCTCGCCACCCTCGGTGTCATTACGATTCTCTGTCTGCTCGCCGCCGTCATGAGCAAACGCCTCTCACCCCTCGTCGCACTGATTGCCTTACCGATTATTGCTGCCCTGATCGGCGGTTTCGGTCTGCAAACCAGTGGCTTCATCATCACCGGCATCAAGAATGTCGCCCCTGTAGTGGGGATGTTCGTGTTCGCCATTCTGTTCTTCGGGGTGATGACCGACGCGGGCATGCTGGACCCGATCATAGACCGCATCCTGCGTACTGTCGGTACTCGCCCGACGCGCATTGTGATGGGTACCGCGTTGTTGGCGCTGCTGGTCCATCTGGACGGCTCGGGAGCGGTGACTTTTCTGGTGACCATCCCGGCGATGCTGCCGCTGTATACGCGGCTCGGCATGGACAAACGTATTCTGGCCTGCGTGACGGCCATGGCAGCCGGGGTCAACTTTCTACCGTGGACCGGCCCTGTACTGCGCTCTTCGGCAGCGTTGCATGTGCCCGTGGCAGACTTGTTCCAGCCGCTGATTCCGGTGCAACTGGTCGGTCTGGCCTTCGTATTTTTCTGTGCCTTTATGCTCGGTCGTCGTGAAGAAAAACGCCTCGGTCTGGGGGCTGGCGCCAATGTGGACGTTGTGCCGAAGCGGGTGCTGGCAGATCACGAAGAGGTGCTGCGTCGGCCGCGTCTTTTCTGGCTCAATCTGATCCTGACCATTGCGGTCATGGGCGTGATGATTTCCGGTCTGGTTGATCCAGTGGTGATGTTCATGCTCGGCACCGTCGTGGCACTGTGCATCAACTACCCGAATGTCGACGCTCAGCGCGCTCGCATCGATGCGCATGCAAAAACGGCCCTGACCATGGCCAGCATCCTCCTGGCGGCCGGGGTATTTACCGGCATCATGCAAGGCACGGGCATGCTCAAGGCAATGGCCGAGGTAGCGGTTGCGCAGATTCCTGCGGGGCACGGCAAGTTGATTCCGATGGTGGTGGGCTTCATCTCCATGCCGTTGAGCCTGCTGTTTGATCCCGACTCGTTCTATTTCGGCGTCATGCCGGTGATTGCCGAAGTCGGCAAGGCGTTGGGCGTCGATCCGTTGCAAGTGGCTCAGGCCTCGCTGCTGGGCGTACACACCACCGGCTTCCCGGTCAGCCCGTTGACCCCGGCGACCTTCCTGCTGGTAGGCCTGTGCAAAATCGAGCTGGCCGACCACCAGCGTTTCACCATTCCTTTCCTGTTTGCCGCCTCGGTGTTGATGACCCTGACGGCGATGCTGCTGGGTGTGTTCTGACTGCCGAACAGCAAACACAGAATTTGTAGGAGCTGCCGAAGGCTGCGATAGCGGTGTGTCTGGATGAATGCTTCGCAGCCTTCGGCAGCTCCTACAGAAATGCATTTCAATTCAAACAATCAGCTTTTGTTTGAGAGGAGTATCAACATGAAAACCTTACGCATTGGCTCCGGGGCCGGTTATTCCGGTGACCGTGTAGAGCCTGCCGTTGAACTGGCTGAACACGGCGATCTGGATTATCTGGTCTTTGAATGTCTGGCCGAGCGCACCATCGCCTTGGCGCAACAGGCCCGGTTGGCAGATCCCGAGACCGGCTACGACCCGTTGCTGAGTGAGCGCATGCGACGTGTACTGCCTTTCGTAGGGGACGGTTCTGTACGACGCTTGAGAGTGATCACGAATATGGGCGCGGCCAACCCGTTGGCGGCGGCACGCGAGGTGCGGCGGATTGCTGCCGAGCTGGGGTTGCATGGTTTGAAAGTCGCGGCTGTAACCGGGGATGACGTGCTGGCTGCGTTGCAGGCCGACTCGCAACAGTTGCTGGACAACGGCGCAACGCTTGGCTCTTTGGGTGACCGGCTGATTTCTGCCAACGCCTACATGGGCGCCGACGGGATTGTCGAGGCGTTGCGGGCCGATGCCGATGTGGTGATCACCGGTCGGGTTGCTGACCCATCGCTGTTCCTTGCACCGCAATTGTTCGAGTTTGGCTGGGCGGCAGATGACTGGTCGTTGCTGGGGCGCGGCACCGTTACGGGTCACTTGCTTGAATGCGCGGGGCAGATCAGTGGCGGGTATTTCGCTGACCCCGGTTATAAAGACGTGCCGGATCTGGCGCGTCTGGGCTTTCCCTTGGCTGAAGTGGATGCTTCCGGTTCTGCGGTGATCAGTAAGGTTTCGGGCTCGGGTGGCCGTATTGATACCGCTACCTGCACCGAGCAGCTTATCTATGAAGTGCATGATCCTGCGGCGTACCTGACGCCGGACGTCTGCGCTGATTTCTCTGCGGTAGCCTTCCACGCTGACGGGCCGAACCGGGTTCGGGTCATGGGCGCGCAGGGCAAACCACGACCCGAAACTTTGAAGGTCTCGGTGGGCTTTCTCGATGGCTGGATTGGCGAAGGACAGATTTCCTATGGCGGCCCGGGCGCTTTGGCGCGAGCCAGGCTGGCACGGGATGTGGTGCTGGAGCGTCTTAAACTGACCGGCGTCAGCTATGAGGACATCCGCGCCGAACTGATGGGGGTGGACTCGCTGCACGGCGACGAGCTGGGTTCACGCACTGCGGCTGAACCTTGGGAAGTCCGATTGCGCGTGGCGGCACGTTGCGCTGACAAGGCTCAGGCGGTGCGGGTCGGTAACGAAGTGGAAACCCTCTACACCAACGGCCCATATGGCGGGGGTGGGGCTACCAAAGGTTTACGTCAGGTTGTGGCGGTCGCGTCTTTGTTTGTTCCGCGTTCTGCGGTGACAGCTGTTGTACATCTGGAGGATGCATCATGAGCCGCCCTGTAAAACTGCGCGAACTCGCCCATTCCCGAACCGGCGACAAGGGCGACACGTCAAACATCTCGGTGATTGCCTATCGTGCTGAAGACTTTTCACGCTTGTGTGAAGTGTTAACCGCGCAGCGTGTCGCCGCGTATTTTGCCGAGCTGCTGGACCCGAACGCAGGCCCCGTGCGCCGTTATGAATTGCCCAATGTCCATGCCCTGAACTTCGTCCTGCCCGGCATCCTGCGTGGTGGCGTCACCCGTTCGCTGGCGCTGGATGCCCACGGCAAGGCGCTGGGCGCGGCGTTGCTGGATATTGAGGTTTAGCGGATTGGGTGCCATGAGTGAGTTGAACTGGAATGTCACCTCTGTGGGAGCCGAGCTTGCTCGCGATAAACGATGACACGGTCTGCCTGATTAACCGATGCGCCTATATCGCGGGCAAGCCTCGCTCCCACAGGGTTTGTGCTTGCAGGTCAACATAGAACTCAGGCATGAGCACCGAACACAGCATCCGCGTTCAGCCAGCCTCACCCATGCTGCACATCGGTCCGCTTGAGCAATTGCTTGCAACGGTTCGACAAATGCACCACCCGCAGATGCTTGCCCGCCTTGGTATAGCGCTCGCGCAAGGTCTGCAACGCCGACACCGCAGAGTAATCGACGAAGCTCAGATGTTGGCAATCCAAGGTGACTTGGGCAGGGTCTTCAGCCGGGTTGAACTGGTTGAGAAAACGCGTAGTAGAAGCAAAAAACAACGTGCCGTGCAGGGTGTAAACCTTGCTGCCGTCAGTCTCCAGATGAGTGTCCGCGTACAGCTCTCGCGCCTGCTGCCAGGCAAAGTTAAGCGCTGCGATAACGATGCCGAACATCACTGCCGTGGCCAAATCGGTCAACACCGTCACGATGGTTACGGCGATGATCGCCAGCACGTCGTTGACCGGCACCTTGTGCAGTACCCGCAACGACGCCCAGGCGAAGGTTTGTTGGGCCACGACGAACATAACGCCGACCAGCGCCGCCAGCGGGATTTCTTCAATCAAAGGCGACAGGAACAGCACGAACATCAAAATCATCAAGCCCGCGACCACGCCGGACAAACGACCCCGGCCACCGGAGCTGAGGTTGATCACGGTCTGGCCGATCATCGCGCAACCGCCCATGCCGCCGCACACGCCAGACGCCATATTGGCCACGCCCAGCGCCACGCATTCACGGTCCGGAAAGCCTCGGCTCTCGGTGATTTCATCGGTCAGGTTGAGGGTTAGCAGGGTTTCCAGCAGACCCACCAGCGCCATCAGAATCGCGTAAGGCGCGATGATCCGCAGGGTCTCCAGATCCCACGGCACTTCCGGTAGGGCCAGGCTCGGAAGACCGCCCGCAATGTGCGCCATATCACCCAAAGTGTGGGTCGGCAGATCGAGCAGATAGACCAGCAGACCAACGCTCAGAATCGCAATCAGCGCGGGCGGTATAGCTTTGGTCAGGCGTGGCAGCAGGTAAACGATCGCCATGGTCAGCGCCACCAGACCCATCATCAGGTACAGCGGTTGGCCCGTGAGCCAGGCGTCACCCACTTTGAAATGTTCGAGCTGAGCCATGGCAATCACAATCGCCAGGCCGTTGACGAACCCGAGCATCACCGAATACGGCACCATGCGCACCAGCTTGCCCAGGCGCAGCACGCCGAACAGGATCATGATCAAGCCGCCCAGCAACACCGTCGCCAGCAGGTACTGCACACCCTGCTGCACCACCAGCGCGACAATCACCACCGCCATCGAGCCTGCCGCACCGGAAATCATTCCCGGCCGCCCACCGAACAAGGCAGTCAGGGTGCAGATGATGAACGCGCCATACAGGCCCATCAGCGGGTTGAGGTGGGCAACCAAAGCAAAGGCGATGCACTCGGGCACCAGAGCAAAGGATGTGGTGAGTCCGGCCAGGACATCGGCGCGTATACGGGCTGGTTTCATGGGGTACCTGAAAGGGGGCAATGCCGGGAAAGCAAAAAGAGGGGATGTTACTGAATGTGGCTGGTGGGTGCTACACGCAGGACCGGCTTTGCATAGATTCTGTGGGAGCAGAGCTTGCTCGCGATAAGGCTGGGTGCGATCTAAAGTGAACCGCGTCCAGCCTTATCGCGAGCAAGCTCTGCTCCCACAAGATTTTGTGTCAGCCAACAGATCGCAATCAGTTCACTTGCTCATATATGCTTTGCACCCCCTCACTCAACCGAGCGATGCGCTACCCATGAATGCCGTTTCACCGTTGCAGGCCTACGAGCGGGCCGTCGAGCAGTTGGGTTTTCAGCCGGACGCCGCGCAGTTGCATGCCGTTCAACAGTTGCAGGCCTGTTTTCAGGCGCTGAACGACAACCCGAAATCGGCGCAGGGCGTGTACCTGTGGGGCCCGGTGGGGCGGGGCAAAACCTGGTTGATGGATCGCTTTTTCGAGAGCCTGAGCGTTCCGGCACGGCGTCAGCATTTTCATCACTTCATGCGCTGGGTGCACAAGCGCATGTTCGAACTGATCGGCACCTCTAACCCTCTCAAAGTCGTGGCCCAAGAGCTGGGGCGTGATGTGCGGGTGATGTGTTTTGACGAGCTGTTCGTCACGGATATTGGCGACGCGGTCATCCTTGGCGGTCTGCTGCAAGCGATGTTCGAAGCAGGTGTCGTGCTGGTCTGCACCTCCAACCAGCCGCCCGAGCAGTTGTACAGCCATGGTCATAACCGTGAGCGATTTCTGCCTGCCATCGCAGCCATTCAGCGTTACATGCAGGTTGTCACGGTGGATGGCGGCGAAGATCACCGCTTGCATCCAGGGTTGCTGCATCAGCGTTATTTCGTTACCGAGCCGGGGCAGAACAGTGCGCTGGCTGCTGTATTCGAGACGCTCAAGGGTGATGAAGCAGTCTCCAGTGGCGCGGTGTCCGTGGGGCATCGCAGCATTAACAGCGTCAGGCACAGCGATTCCGTGTTGTGGTGCCGCTACGTTGATTTGTGCGAACAACCGTTGGCCGCCATGGATTTCATTGAGCTGTGCGACCAGTTCTCGACGATATTGCTCAGCGAAGTTCCGGCCCTGAGTGCGCCACAGCGCGAAGCCAAAATCGCCCGTGGCACTGAGGACGCAGTCGAGCAGGTAGTGGCTGGAGATCGTGAACTGCCGCAGCTGTCGCCCCACGACGACGGTGTTCGGCGCTTCATTGCGCTGGTGGACGAATGCTACGACCGTCGCGTGCCTTTATATGTCGACGCGGCGGTGCCCATGCATGAGCTGTACACCCAGGGCTATCTGTCGTTTGCCTTCCGCCGCACCTTGAGCCGCTTGCAGGAAATGCAACTGGAACGCTTCATTCAGTAATCAGGTTCGGCGTCGCTGCACCAGCACGTGTTTGCAGCCTTCGAAGATCAGCACCAGCACTGCCAGCCAGATCGGCAGGTAGGTCATCCACTCGTCGCGGCCGATGCTCTCGCCCAATAGCAATGCGACGCCCACCAGTAATACCGGCTCGACGTAGCTGAGCAGGCCGAACAGGCTGAACGGCAGCAGGCGGCTGGCAACGATGTAGCTGACCAGTGCCGAGGCGCTGATCAGACCCAGCACTGGAATCAGCAGATACAGCATCGGGAATTGCTCAACCACCGACGCATCGCCGTTGACGATGAACCAGACGCTGATCGGCAGCATGAACGCCATGTCGAACCACAAGCCGCCAAGATTATCGGTGGCCAGTTTGCGCCGCAGCACGAAGTACAGCGGATAGCCGACCGCGACCAGCAACGTTTCCCAGGCGAAACTGCCGCGATTGAACAACTCGTTGGCGACACCGACCATGGCGCAGAAGGCCGCGATCTTCTGTAAACGCGACAGCCGCTCGCCGTAGACGATGCGACCGGTGACGACCATCGTCAGCGGCAGCAGGAAATACCCCATGGAAACCTGCAGGCTGCGCCCATGCAGCGGTGCCCACATGAACACCAGCAATTGCGCGCCCAGCAACAGCGAACAGAGTGCGATGCCGATCAGCAGTGTCGGTTGCTGGCGGATACGCCCGGCGATTTTTTTGACCAGATGCCAATCGCCACTTAAAAGCAGAAAGACCGTCACGCACGGCACCGTCAGCAGCATTCGCCAACCGAAGATCTCTTCCCCGCCCAGTGGTTGGAGCAGCGATGTATAGAAATACATCACCCCAAACAGCACCGAAGCCAGAACCGACAGCACCACACCTTTATACACAGCAGCCTCTTTACGTTGTGGGCAGTTGCAGGGCGGCCCGGTTCAAAATGGTGCGTAGTTTAGCTGCTTTGCGAATTTATGAGTTGACCCAAATCCTGTAGGAGCTCACCGAGGTTACGAGGCCAGCGATGGCGGTGTGTCAGACAAACCGTATCGCTGGCCTCGTAACCTCGGTGAGCTCCTACAGGTCCAGTGTTTGCTGCACGACAGGGCGATCTCCTGCAAAAAAACTGACAGCATCTGCTAGGCTGCGCCGGTTACCGGACCTTTTGGTCCGCCGTTTTCAAGGAGCCTGCATGACTTCCATCAGCACCCCGGCGCCGGTTGTGCCGGGACGAAAGGAACAATTCTCCACCCGTGTAGCCTTTTTTATTGCCGGTTTTGCCATTGCCGCCTGGGCGCCATTGGTGCCGTATGCCAAGGCCCGGGTTGGGCTCGATGAAGGCACCCTGGGGCTGTTGCTGCTTTGTCTGGGTGTCGGCTCGATTGTCGCGATGCCCCTTGCCGGTGCACTGGCTGCGCGGATTGGCTGTCGTCGGGTGCTGTTGATTTCCTCGGCGATCATTTGCCTGTGTCTGCCATTGCTGGCCACGGTTTCGCATTTGCCGTCGCTGATTGCTGTGCTGTTCATTTTTGGCGCGGCGATGGGCGCACTGGATTGTGCCGTGAATATTCAGGCGATCATCGTCGAACGTGCCAGCGGCAAAACCATGATGTCCGGCTTTCACGGCCTGTTCAGCCTGGGCGGCATCGCCGGGGCTGCGGGTGTTGCAGGGATATTGAGCGTGGGCGCGTCGCCTTTGGTCTCGATGTTTGTCGTCGTAGCGGTTTTACTGATCGCGTTGCTCAAGGCCGCACCGCATTTCCTTGATTACGGCAGCGAAACCGATGGCCCGCCGTTTGCCATCCCGAGAGGCGTGGTGTTGTTCCTCGGCCTGCTGTGCTTCACGGTCTTTCTGTCTGAAGGGGCGATGCTGGACTGGAGCGCGGTGTTCCTCAGCGAGCTGCGCGGAGTTGAAACTTCTTATGCAGGGCTGGGTTACGCGGTGTTTGCCTTGACCATGACCGCAGGCCGATTGTTCGGTGATGCGGTAGTGCGACGTGTCGGCCCACGGCAAATAGTGATTCTTGGCGGCTTGTGTGCGGCGGCCGGGTTGGCATTGGCCACCCTCGTACCGTCATGGCAAGCCGCATTGCTCGGTTACGCATTGGTGGGGGCGGGCTGCTCGAATATCGTTCCGGTCTGCTACAGCGCGTTGGGTCGACAAAAGAGCATGCCCGAGAACGTCGCCGTTCCGGCGTTAACCACCCTGGGGTATGCCGGGATTCTGATCGGCCCGGCAGCGATTGGCTTCATCGCCCACGCCAGCAGCCTGGAAGTTGCGTTCATGGTTGTCGCCGTGATGCTGGTCGGCGTGGCGATTGGCGGCTCACGGCTCAAGGTCTGACTTAAAGTTTGCGGGCCATGCCGGAAACCCGGATCGAACTGCCTTTCAGTTCAGTAATCTCAGCTCGAATCCGTGAGCGACTGCCCATGTCCTCGCCCTGCACAATGTCGATGTGCCCACCATGAGGCCATTCAAGATCGCGCAGGTAACCCGCGAATGCGGCCGTTGCAGCGCCAGTGGCGGGGTCTTCGTACACTCCGCCCCAGGCGAACGGATTGCGTGTGTGGAATAGCTGCAGATTTTCCGCATACGCCAGCAATATCGTGACCCATCCGGCACGGGTCATCAGCTCATGCCCGGCCTGTTGGTCATACCCCATGGCGCGAAGTTTTTCCCGACTGTTCAACACCAGCACCAGATGCTGCGCGCCGCCGTTGATCAATGCCGGTGGAATACGCGCGTCCAGATCGTGTTGGGCATAGCCGAACAACTCCAATGCTTCGTGCAGCAAGGCATCATCAATGGGCCCGCTGTGGGTGGGCGGTGATTGCAGGGCCGCTGAAATCAAATCGCCCTGAGCATGACCTTCGACGCTGATCTGCGCCTGGTTCAGCGTCAGGTTAAAAACACCGTCGCCATAGTGACCTGCCAACGCTGCACCGAGGGCAATCGTCGCATGACCGCAGAACGGCACCTCGGCTTCAGGCGAGAAATAACGGACCCGAAATCCCTCGGCGATGGGTGCAGCAAACACGGTTTCGGAAAAACCTACTTCGGCAGCAATCCGCTGCATCGTCGCTTCATCCGTCAAAAAGTCCCCGAGCCACACACCTGCGGGGTTGCCGCCTTGGTCGCCATCGCTGAATGCAGCCAGTTTAAGAACGTTATCGGTCATATTGGTAAGAGCCTTTAGTGAAAGCGCCGGTGAGTTTCCTCAAAGCCGGGTGAGTACTCAAACCAATAGTCCTTATGTGAAGCATCTGCAAATTTGATCGATGGATGCACCGCCCACAATCCCTGTCGGAGCTGCCGAAGGCTGCGAAAGCGTTTTACATGACACCCCGCTTCGCAGCCTTCGGCAGCTCCTACAGGAATTGTGTTGAATCAGGCGCGGGGTGATGCATGTTGGTCTGCAAGCGCAGACCCCGGTGGGAGCGAATTCATTCGCGAAGAGGGCGGCACATCAGCAGCCTGTGTACCGTTTGAAATACCACCTCCTCAAATAAGGTGGAGCGTCACCTGTGTCACAGATTCTCATTGACCTGAGGTGATGGCAAACCTGTGGGAGTCGCCCCGGTGTCCCTGACACCACGCTGTCGCGCAGCAAACACGGACCCTGTAGGAGTGACCGGGGTGGCGATCCACATTGCCCGCGATTCGGCCTGTCAGTCGATGAATATATTGCCTGTGCTGACGCGATCGCGGGCAAGCGCGCTCCTACAGATGAAAAAGTACTCCAAATCAAATAGTTGTAGTTTGTTTGATAAGAGCCGGGCTGGTCTGGGCGGCATTCCGACGATAAGGGCGCACCGGTGCATCGGACATAATGCGGTGTCAGCATCGCGGGCAAGGTAGAAGGCCAACCCGGCCGCTCCCACAGAGGAGCAGTATTTCAGCTCAGGCTATGCAGGCACCATCGCAAACCCGACACCAAAACGGTTCCAGGCATTGATGGTGGCAATCGCGAGGGTGAGGTTGACCACTTCGCTGTCGGTGAAGTGCTCCTGCAAGGCAAGGTATTGCTCCTGCGACGCTTGCTGATTGGGCAGCAGGGTCATGCTTTCCACCCAGGCCAGTGCGGCTTTTTCCCGAGGGGTGAAAAAGGCGGTTTCGCGCCAGACGCTGACGGTTTGCAGGCGCGATTCTTTTTCCCCGGCGCGGCGGGCGTCGTTGGCGTGCTTGTTGATGCAGAAGGCGCAGCCATTGATTTGCGAGGCGCGTAACCGGACCAGTTCCAGCAGCGAGTTTTCCAGCCCGGATTTACAGACGGCAGCCTCAAGGGCAGCCATGGCGCGGTAGGCTTCAGGGGCGACGGTGGCCCATTGGATGCGTTCGTTCATGCTGGCGTTCTCTTAGGTTGAATGCCCATCGGGCGATGGCGCCAACCTTAACGTCGGGGGCGGGCGGTGTGGATAGCCAATCCCCGGCGTTTCGAAGAGACCAATTACCTCAGTAGGCTTCACCCACGGCCAGAATCGTCGCCACTAATGCCTGTGCGCGGGGCACCAGGGTGTCCAGTTCCAGGTATTCGCGATCGGTATGCACCTTGCCGCCCACCGGGCCGAGGCCGCACAGCGTGGGAATGCCGAGGCTGGCGGTGAAACCCGAATCGGCACAACCACCGGTGAATTCGCCTTCGACACTGAAACCTAACGTCTGCGCCTGCTGCTGATACAGCGCCAGCAAGCGGGTGCTGTGCTGCGCTTCCATGGGCAGGAAGGTCGTAGCCTCTTTGAGCACAGCGCTGGTGCCGGGCAATTCTTCTTCGGCGACGATCTTCTGAATCGCTTCGAATATTTGATCCCAGTGTTTGAGTTCGATAAAGCGTACATCCAGCTTCGCCGTGGCACTGGGCGCGACGGTATTGCTCGATGTGCCGCCAGACATCAGCCCGACGTTGGTGGTGATGCCCGCCGGATAGTCAGTTAAGGCATGTAGCTTGACGATCTTGCGCGCAAGGGCCTCGATGGCGCTGGCACCGTCGGCATGGTTGACCCCCGAATGCGCGGCGCGGCCGCTGACTTCGATGATCAAAGTAGCGCCGCCTTTGCGAGCGCTTACTACGTTGCCGCTGGCTCTGCCGGGTTCAGTGTTGAGTACGGCGCGAGCTGCACGCGCAGCGGTTTCGATATGGCCGCGAGCACTGCCGGAACCGATCTCTTCGTCACCGGTGTACAGCACCTGAACCGGGTAGGGCAGTTGACCGGCACGTTTCAGCGCTTTGAGGGCAAAGCAGTTGAGGACCAGACCGCCTTTCATGTCAGCCACACCGGGCCCGTGAGCAAGGGTGGCGTCCCGGCTGTAACCCCGGGTTGCGGTGGTGCCTTTGGGAAAGACCGTGTCGCGATGGCCCAGCAGTAAGACCGGCTTGCCCGCTGCGCCGGAGACTTCAGCGAGCATCACATCGCCGAAGCCCTCCACCGGCATGCGTTCGAGCAGGATGCCGTCTGCTTCCAGTTCGGCCGCCAGTAGTGCGCCCACGGCATCGACACCCGCCTTGTCATAGCTGTTGGAATCTGTGTCGACGATGCGTTGCAGCAATGACTCCATCGCCTCGCCCTGGCCCGCGAGCCAGTCCAGCGCCTGTTGTCGCGCGTCGCTCATTTGGCTTGCTCCCGCTGTTGATGCTCCTGCGTCAATCGCGAAGCGTCGTTGCCGAGATCCCAGAACAGCCCGGCCATGATTTGCAGGCTCTCTTTCACCACGGGGGCGAGCAAATGTTCATTGGGCGCATGTTGCGAGCAGGCGGGGTACGAATGCGGCACCCAGAGCGTTGGCAAGCCGAGCACGTCAGCGAACACGTCATTGGGCAGCGAGCCGCCAAGATTAGGCAGCAGGGCCGGTTTTTTGCCGGTGGTTTCAGCCAGGGAGTTTAGCGCCCAGCCAACCCACGGGCTTTGCGGGTCAAGACGGGTGGCGTTCATCATGTCGATGCGGCCTTGTTTGACTTCCACCTGAGTGAAGCCGTGGGCATCCAGGTGAGCGCGCACCGCCGGGATGAAGGTGCTGTAGTCGCTGTCCACCACAAAACGGATGTGGCAGTGGGCGTTAGCTTTACCGGGGATCGCATGCACCGGCGCATCGGGGTTGCCAGTCTTGAAGGCGATGACGTCGAGGGTGTTCCAGCCGAAGACTTTTTCGCTCAGGGTCAACTCGGGGTTGCCCCAGTTCGGGTCGATTTCCGGGTCGCCGGGACCGCCACCGACTTCAATATCCGCCAGCGCCAGGCGCACGGCTTCGGGCACTTCCTTGGGCATCAACGCAGGGATTTTCACCCGGCCCTGTTGATCGACCATGCTGGCAATGGCGTTGGCCAGGATGATGCCGGGGTTGGACAGCAGGCCGCCCCAGTTGCCGGAATGGTGTGCGCCTTCACGCAGGTTGACGCTCAGTTCGAAGTTGAACACGCCCCGCGAACCGAGAAAGATCGTTGGCCGTGAAGCCGCCAGACGCGGGCCGTCGGAGGCGATGAAAACGTCCGCCTTGAGTTCTTCAGGATGCGCTTCGCAGAACGCACGCAAACCCGGCGAGCCATCTTCTTCGCCCATTTCCAGCAGCAGTTTGACGTTGAAACCCAGCTTGCCGTCGCGTGCCTTGAGTGTCTGCTCCAGTGCCGTCAGGTTGATCAGGTGCTGACCTTTGTTGTCGGCAGTACCTCGACCGTACCAGCGCTCGCCATCGACCTTGACCTCCCATGGTGAAAGACCTTCACGCCACTGCGCGTCATAGCCATTGACCACATCGCCATGGCCATAGCTGAGCACCGTCGGCAATGCCGGGTCTTCAATACGAGTGGCGATCAGCAGTGGGCCGCGCTTGGGCAGCGGGTTGTCGTAGATCTGCACACTGAAGCCCAGCGCTTCGACGTGGGGCGTGATGAACTCCTTGAGGTAGCGATAGAGCTCCGGCAACTGATCCGGGATCTGGCTTTCAGTGTGCAGAGCGACGCTGCGTTCGAGCAGGGACAGGAATGCGCCGTTGTCGAACTGCTCGGTGGTGTAGCTGATGGCCTGTGAACGACTCATGAGTGGACGAGCTCCAAAGTTTGGGCAGGACTGTCGTGGAGGTGGCAGCGCACTTTGCCGCCGATGATCGAATCATTGGCCGGGTAGGCCGTCTTGCAGGGTGCGAAACAGCTGGGGCAGCGCGGGTGAAACGCGCAACCGGACGGCGGCGACATCGGGTTGGGGAAAGTACCGTGCAGGCCGATGTCGGGTATGCCCAAACGCGCATCGGGCGTGAGCACCGAATCCAGAAGGGCGCGGGTGTAAGGGTGGCCGGGTTCAGCGAACAAGGACTCACGGGTGCGTTCTTCGACGATACGCCCCAGATACATCACCGCCACGCGATCAGCCAAGTGTTCGATCACCGCCAGGTTGTGGCTGATCAGCAGGTAGGTCAGGCCGAATTCGCGCTTGAGATCCTGCAGCAGGTTGAGGATCTGCGCCTGCACCGAAACGTCCAGCGCCGAGGTGGGTTCGTCGCAGATCAGCACGTCCGGACGCATGATCAAGGCGCGGGCAATCGCCACCCGCTGACGTTGGCCACCGGACAGCTGGCTCGGGTAGCTGTCGATGACGCGCTTGGGCAGGCCCACTACGTCGAGCATATCTTCAGTCTTTTTACGGCGCTCGGCAGTGGTGCCGATGCCGTGAACGATCAGCGGCAGGGTGACGATTTCCCGCAGTGTTTTGCGCGGGTTCAGCGACGAATACGGGTCCTGGAAAATCGGCTGGATATGCCGGGACATTTCCTTACGATCGGTGGCGGCCAGATGTTTGCCATTAACCAGTACATCGCCACTGGTGGGCGGCAGCAGGCCGAGCAGCATTTTCGCCAAGGTGCTTTTACCGCACCCGGATTCGCCCACCAGCCCGAGGGTTTCGCCGCGCATCAGGCGCAGCGACACACCGTCGACAGCCTTGAGGGTGGCCGGTGCTTTGAAGAAGCCTTTGTTCATGCGGAACTCGCGACGGATGTCGCACAGCTCAAGAGCGATGTCCTTTTTCATGACCGTACACTCTCCATCTGCCGAATCGGCTCCGGACCCGGCGCTGCAAACAGGCAGCGCGCCATGTGGCCGTCGCGCATTATTTCGGGAATGTTCTGGGCGCAGGCATCAATGGCCTGACCGCAACGGTTACGGAACGCACAGCCTTGTTGTTCACCGACCAGACTGGGCACAAGGCCAGGGATCGAACCCAGCGCTTCACCGGGTTTGGTCTTGCCGGGGATCGGGATACTCGCCAGCAAGCCCTTGGTGTAAGGGTGTTGCGGGTTTTCGAAGAGTTGCAGGGCGGGAGCGGTTTCGACGATTTCCCCGGCGTACATCACCGCGACACGGTCGGCGATCCGCGCCACCAGACCCAGGTCGTGGGTGATGAAAATCACCGCCAGACCGAATTCTTTCTGAATGTCGCGGATCAGCCGCAGGATTTGCGCCTGAATCGTCACGTCCAGCGCCGTCGTCGGTTCGTCGGCGATGATCAGGTCCGGTTCGCACATCAAGGCCATGGCGATGATCACCCGCTGGCGCAGGCCACCGGAGAGCTGGTGCGGGTACTGACCGAGCCGTTCGGTGGCGTTGCTGATGCCGACTTTTTCCAGCATTTGCGCGGCGCGTGCCAAGGCGTCTTTGCGGGATACCTTGCGGTGCTGGGTCAGTACTTCACTGAGCTGATCGCCAATGCTGTAGGCCGGGTTCAGCGAGGTCATGGGCTCCTGAAAGATCATCGCCAGCCGGTTGCCGCGCAGGTCGCACATGCGCCGCTCGCTCTGGGTGAGCATGTCGATGCCGTCCAGGGTCAGGCGGGTTGCGGTGCGTTTGGCCTTGCGTGGCAGCAGGTCCATCAGCGCCAGCGACGTCAGGGATTTGCCACAACCGGACTCGCCGACGATGCACAGCATCTCGCCGCGCTCGACTTCAAAGTCCAGGCCGCGCACGGCGTGGAGCATGTCATCCGGCGTCGGGCTGTTGCCCATGGGGATGTCGACGCGCAGGTTTTCAACGTGGAGTAGTGCCATGTTCGTGGCTCCTCTATCAGTTGCGGCCGTCGGGCAGGATCAGGTCGCGCAGACCGTCGCCGACCAGGTTGATGCCCAGCACCAGAATCATCAGGGCGACGCCGGGAATGGCGATGACCCACGGGGAAAAGAACATGTAGGGTTTGCCTTCGGCGATCATCAGCCCCCACGAAGGGGTGGGCGGTTGCACGCCGACACCGAGGAACGACAGCGCTGACTCCAGCAGGATCGCGTGGGCCATTTCCAGGGTGGCGACCACGATCAGCGCGCCGACCAGATTGGGCAGGATTTCACTGGCCAGAATGCGCAGAGTCGAGCAGCCCAGTGCCTGGGCCGAGGCAACGTATTCAGCATCGCGAATCTGCTGCACCGACGCCCGGACCACCACCGCGAAGCGATCCCACAACAGGCAACCCAGCAGCACGATCACGACTTTCAATGACCCGCCCATCAGTGAAGCCGAAGCCAGTGCAACCATCACCACCGGCATCGCCAGGCGCGTAGTAATCAGGTAGCTGATGAAGGCATCGACCTTGCCGCCGTAGTAACCGGCGAGCAGACCCATGACCGTGCCGATGAAACCGGAGATCAGTGCTGCGGCGACGCCGATGAACAGCGAGATACGCGCGCCGTAGAGCAGCCGCGACAGATAATCACGGCCCAGCTTGTCGGTACCCAGCGGGTATTCCCACGTGCCGTTGGCCATCCAGACTGGCGGTTTCATGCGCAGCATCACGTCCTGGACGTAAGGGTCGTAAGGCGCCAGCCACGGCGCGAACAGTGCACCGATGAAGATGATCATCAGTAACACCATGCCAATCGCAAAACCGCGATGGCGAAAGCTTTTGCCCAGTACCCGGCTGAGACTGCTGGGGGGCGGCAGGTAGTCGTTGATGGCGAGAGGGGCGGCAGGTGTGCTCATGGGAGCCTCCGGGCAGCGCGGGAATTCGGCAGGAATGGAGATCCCCTGTGGGAGCGGTGCTTGCCCGCGATAAGAGCACCGTAGATATCAGGCCTATCGCGTCCAGCCTTATCGCGGGCAAGCACCGCTCCCACAGGTTTTGTGTTCGACATGAGCATTGGGTCGTCAGGATTTGAATGGCGTGTCGTCAAGAACATGGCAAAGCCTCCTTAGCGCACACGAATGCGCGGGTCGAGCAGTGCGTTGAGCACGTCGGCCAGCAAGGTGAGGATGATGTAGATCACTGCGATCAGCAGGACCACGGCTTGCACCACGGGGAAGTCGTCGCGGGCGATGGCGTCCCAGGCGAGTTGCCCGACGCCTTGCAGGGAGAACACGGTTTCAATCACCACCGAGCCGCCGAGCATGAAGCCGAACTCCACAGCGGCCAGCGCCACCACCGGAATCAACGCATTGCGCAACGCGTGCTTGAATAGCACCCGTGCCGGGCGCAAGCCTTTGGCGCGGGCGGTGCGGATGTAGTCGGAATTGAGCACATCCAGCATGCCCGCCCGGGTCAGGCGCATGATGGCCGGCGTTGCGTAGTAACCCAGCGCAATGGCCGGCATCACGAAGTGCAGGAACGTCGAGTTGCCTGACACCGGTAGCCATTTCAGGGTGACGGCGAACACCACGATCAGCATCAGCGCAAACCAGAAACTCGGCATGGCCTGACCGAGTACGGCGATGCTCAACGCCAGACGGTCAATCCAGGTGTCACGTTTGACCGCAGCCAGAACACCCAGCGGAATGGCCACCACCAACGCAATGCCCAGCGCCATGGCACCCAGACTCAAGGTGATCGGCAAACGGCTGGCGATCAGGTTATAGACAGATTCCTGAAAGAAAAAAGAATCGCCCAGATCAAGCCGCAGCAAGTCGCCCAGCCAGTTGAAGTACTGGGTCGGCAAAGGCTTGTCCAAACCGTACTGCACGCGGATCTGCTCGATTTGTTCGCTGCTGGCTTCCGGCCCGCCAATGGCAGTGGCCAGGTCACCGGACAGGTGCAGAAGAGAAAAACTGATGATCGACACGGTAATCGCAACGCACACGGCGATGCCCAGACGACGCAGAAGGAACCCAAGCATGGCAAGTTTCCTCGTATCCATTAGCTGAAAAAGTGGAGGTATGCCGTGGCGCGATCACGTAGCGCCACGGCAACGATGGTTGCGGGTTATTTCCAGCTGGACAGCACGAAGCGCGGCAACTCGTCCGGGTACGGCGTGAACTCAAGTTCCGAGGTGTAGGCGTAGTTCATCGAGTAGTTGAACAGCGGCGCCCAGTAGGCCTGCTCGCTGATGCGCTGCAACGCCTTGCGGTAGTTGTCCTTGCGCACTTGCGGGTCGAGGGCGTTGTCGGCGGTTTGCAGCCAGCCCTGGACTTGCGGGTCCTTGATATTGTCGTCCGGGTTGCCTTTGAACCAGGTACCGGCCGAGGCCGAGGTGTCGAGGATCGAGAACGAGCCCCAGGCCTGGAACGACATCGGGACTTTGCCACCACGTTGCTGATCGCGCAGAGCGGCGTACTTCAGGTAGCGCAGCTTGGCGTTGATGCCCACAGCGCGCAGGTTACCGATGATGGCTTCAACGTAATCACGGTCGCGGTAGGCGAAGATCTCTGTCTCGAAACCGTTCGGGTAACCGGCTTCAGCAAGCAGCGCCTTGGCTTTGGCCGGGTCATAGTTGTAGACCGTCGCCGCCGTGGTATCGCAACCGAATTGCCCTGGGTAGCACGCCACCTGCAACGGTTTGGCTTCACCGCCCACCAGTTGCGAAGCCAGCCCGTCACGGTTGA
Source organism: Pseudomonas syringae group sp. J309-1 (assembly GCF_032582135.1). Taxonomy (NCBI): domain Bacteria; kingdom Pseudomonadati; phylum Pseudomonadota; class Gammaproteobacteria; order Pseudomonadales; family Pseudomonadaceae; genus Pseudomonas; species Pseudomonas syringae group sp. J309-1. The sequence continues at coordinate 20,430 of NZ_JAWHNU010000047.1, forward strand.
TGGCGTGGTTGATCGCCTGACGCACCTTGATGTTCTTCATCGGCGAGTTTTCGCTGGAGGTGCCGCGAGCATCGAGAATCAGGAAACCGATACGCATGGTCTCGCCGCTGGTCACGGTCAGGTTCGGCATGCCTTTGAGGTTCTCCGACTGATCCGGTGCCACGCGCCACACCCAGTCGACACCGCCGGTCATCAGCTCCGCCAGACGAGTTTCGGCGTCCGGGATCACCCGGAATTTGATGTGGCCGATGTGCGGCAGGCCCTGGGGGCTGTCTTTGAAGTAGTCCTTGTTGATGTCCATGGTTACACCTTCACCGGCCACCACGGATACGGCTTTATAAGGACCGGTGCCAATCGGTTTACGGCTGAATTCAGCCATGCCGACTTTCTCGAAATAGTTTTTCGGAAACATCGGGACGGCGTTGGACAGGTATTCGAGGGCGGGCGGGAACGGTTTTTTCAGGTGAAGACGGACGCTGTAATCACCGGTTTTTTCGGCGCTCTTGATCCAGTCGACGTTTTGCACAGTAACGACTTTGGCTTCGGGCGACACGACGTAGTTGAGGGTGAACACCACGTCGTCGGCGGTGAACGCGTCACCGTTGTGAAATTTGACGCCTTTGCGCAGTTCGAAATCGATGGTGGTGTCATCGACCTGTTTCCAGCTGGTGGCCAGCATGGGTTTGTATTCGCCGCTTTTGGGATCGCGGTACACCAGGTTGTCCCAGATCAGTCGGCCGAGAATCACGCCTTCGCGCAGGTCGTTGTGATAAGGGCTGATGTTTTCAGGTTCGCTGTCGGAAGCGTAAACCAGTGTGTCGTTGGCTTTACCGGCGTGGGCCGGGAAGCTGCTGATGAAGCCCAGCAGCGCAATACTGAAAGCGAAACCTTTGATGCCCATGCCGTCGTCTCCGTTGGCGAGAGTGGTTGAATCAAAGGGCAGCTGTTCGCAAATGCGGAAAGGAAATCAGGCAATGTTCTTTTTGGTGTGGACACGAATGTAGGCGATGGTTTACCAATGCCACAAGCACAATCTTTCGATACTTGCTTTGCCGAAAAGGCAATACATGGAGGTACTGATGCAGTTGTATGGCGTGCAATCCACAGCCCTGCGCTATTTCCTTGAAGTGGCGCGTTGCGGTTCCATCAGCGAAGCGTCCATGCGCCTGAACGTCGCAGCCTCTGCGGTGAGTCGGCAGATCACCAAGCTTGAACTCGCCCTGGACGCCACGCTGTTCGAGCGCCGCGCCCGAGGCATGGTGCTAAGTGAAGCAGGCACGCGACTCGCGGCGTATGCGCGCAAATCGCAACTGGAAGCCGAGCAGGTGGTGTTGGAGATTACCGAACTGCACGGCCTACAACGCGGGCACGTACACATCGCCTGTTCGGAAGGCTTTGCGCTGGATTACATGCCCCACAGCATCGCTGCATTTCGGCGCGAGTATCAGGGCATTCACTTCACGCTGGAGGTGTGCGCACCGGCTGAAGCCACAGAGAAAGTGCGTTCCGGAGAGGCTGATCTGGCGCTGACATTCAGCCTGACGCCGCAAAAGGAGATCTGCGTCGAGCACGTCATGAGCGGAGCGATTTTTGCCGTAGTTGCTAACTCCCATCCCCTGGCCGAACGCGACGCTGTCAGTCTTGCCGAACTGCAGCCATACCCGATTGCACTGCCCAGACCTGACACGACCCTGCGACAACTGTTCGATATCTGCTGCGGGGTGCAAGGCCTGATGTTCGAGCCGGTGCTCACCAGCAACTACATCGGCGCGCTGTACAGCTTTGTGCGTGAGGAGGGCGGTATCAGCCTTTCCAGTGAGATGACCCTGCACAAGCAGGTGGTGGGCAAAGAGTTGCGATGCCTGCCGATTCTCGATGAGGGCATGCAGGCACGGAGGATCGAGATGCAAAGCATGGCCGGTCGTAACCTGCCGGCCGCCGTGTCTGCCTTCAGGGATTTTCTGATCGCCGAGCTGGCGAAAACCGCTGGCGATCAGGCTGGCGGCGCTGGATGACACGTTCCCGAAGCGCATCGTATGCCCAGTTGAAGATCAGTGTGTAAGGCAAAAACAGCAACAGCAGACCTATATCCAGCAGGAACGCTTCCAGCAGACTGATCGACAGCCACCACGCTGCCAACGGCACGATCACCAGAATCAGGCCGCTCTCGAAGCCCAGCGCATGCAACATGCGGGTCCCGAATGACAGCTTGAAGCCCCATTTGCGACGCAGGCCATCGAACATTGCATTGAACAGCATGTTCCAGAGCATGGCCACGGTGGAGATCATGACGGTCATCGCGCCCATTTTCGCCAGCGAGTGACCCATGGCCCAGGCGAGCAGGGGCGCAAACAGCAGGACGCCGATGATTTCGAAAAGAAGCGCGTGGAAGGCGCGTTCCTTGATGGATTTGGTTGGCATAGGTTGGCCTTTTGGTTTTCCAGCAACTGACGCATACATTGCTGCCTTGGAGTGCGTTCTTATGTGGGAGCAGAGCTTGCTCGCGATAAGGTCACCGCAGATATCAGGTCTATCGCGTCCAGCCTTATCGCGAGCAAGGTGGAGCGCCACCACGGTCGCTCCCACAGGGGATAGGTGTTTGCTTCCGATGACGTGCATTGTCATCGGCCCCTGCGTTAAAGTGAAAATCGTTTCCATCGGTAAAACCGATACGAGGTTCGCATGAGTTATTCCCCGGAAGCCCTGGAAGCTTTTGCCCAGACTGTCGCGCTGGGTTCTTTCAGCGCAGCGGCGCGGCGTTTGGGCAAAAGCCAGTCGACGATCAGCGAGGCTATAGCCCGTCTGGAAATCGACCTGGGCCTCGAGCTGTTCGATCGCTCTTCAAAACATCCGGCCCTGACCGAAGCAGGCAGGGCCATGCTCGGACGTATCGAAGATGTGCTGGCTGCTTCCGACAAACTACGCCGCGCTGCCGGACGTCTGGCAGACGGCATGGAGCCTCGTCTTACGCTGGTGCTGTCCGACGCCAATCAGTTCGCCGATTTCGAAATCCGCATGGCTGAGCTCGACCAGCGCTTCCCCGAGCTGGAACTGGAGTGTGTATTTGCCGAGCACGGTGACGCCATTAGCCTGATTCAATCAGGGCGCGCGTCCCTTGGACTGCTGTCGGCACAGGCCAGCTACCCGCCTGAAGTCGGTTACGCGACGATTGCCGAGCGTGCCGACTTCGGCTTGTTCGTGGCGCACAAGCATCCCTTGGCTCAGCAGGCGCAGGTCGACTATCAGCATCTGGCCCAGTACCGGGCGTTGCGCTTGAATACGTTGGTGGACCAAAGCGTCCCCACTGATGATTTGCCCATCAGCGGCCATCGTCCTTGGTCAGCCCCAAATTACTTGCTGCTGATGGACATGGCTGCATTCGGCTTCGGTTGGGCTGCGCTGCCGCGTTGGCTGGTGTCGGGCTATGCCAGCGGCAAGCTCAAGGAGCTCGACGTGCCGGGTTGGCCACGCAGTTCTGCGGTGGACATCATCTGGTCACGGCAACGCAGCCTCGGGCCAGCGGGCGCCTGGTTACTGGAAACGTTCACCCGGCATCGCGGCGAGTGATCAGCTAGGATGACGCTCCATTCGCAGATCGAACGCTGAATATGGCTGCCGTAGAAATTGTTTCTGTAGAACCTCAAGACATCCCCGCCGTCGTGGATTTTGTCCTGCAAGCCCGTGCGGAAATCTTCCCGAAGCTCGACCTGGCAGGCATGCCCGCAGATCTGGCGCAGTTTGCTCAGGTTTACAGCGAGGAGGGCGGTGGCCGTTTTCTGATCGTTCGGAGCCACGGGGAAATTGTCGCGGCAATTGGTTACTTGCCGTACGACGGTCGATTCCCGCAGTTGGATTACGGGCAGCGCAAGGTGGTGGAAATCGTCCGGTTGTTTGTGATCCCGGAGTTCCGTCGTTCAGGGCTGGCGACCACGATCTTCCTTGCCCTCAAGGCGCGTGCCGTTGAACAGGGTGTGGATGTGCTTTACCTGCACACCCATCCGTTTTTACCGGGGGCGATTGGCTTCTGGGAGCGACAGGGTTTCCGGGTAGTGGATGTGGAAAGCGATCCGGTATGGCAGACGACGCATATGGAGTGCGGGTTGGTTTAGGTTCGAGGCTGCGCGTTTCCGCTGTAGGAGCCGCCCCGGTGTTCCTGGCACCGCGCTGTCGCGTAGCAAACACGGACCTTGTCGGCGTGAGCTTGCTCGCGATTCGGTCTGTCATTCGATGAAGATATGGCCTGTCCTGACGCCATCGCGAGCAAGCTCACTCCTACAGAAAAGCATTCCAAACCAGATGGTTGTAGTTTGTTTGATAAGAGCCGGGCTTGCCCGCGAAGAACGATAACGCGATATACCTGCCTACGTGTCCGGCTTATCGCGGGCAAGCTCGGTTCCTACTGGACCGTGACCATCTTGAGATGCTTTTACACCTTCAGCTTATGACCTGAACCGCAATATCCGCGTGCCGTCATAAGGGTCTGTCAGGTAGTGCGCTTCTACACCAAACGTCTCACGCAGCAATTCGCAGGTCAGCACCTCGGACGGCTCACCAATGGCGATCAGTGCGCCGTTGTCCATCACGGCCAGCCGGTCGCAGGCCAGCGCCTGATTCAGGTCGTGGAGGGCGATCAGGGTGGTGACTGACAGCGACCTGACCAGACCCAGAATGCTCAGCTGATGCTGGATATCCAGGTGGTTGGTGGGTTCATCCAGTAACAGGATCTGCGGTCTTTGAGCCAGGGCGCGGGCGATGTGGACGCGTTGTCGTTCGCCCCCTGACAGGCTGTGCCAGGCGCGCTTGGGTTTGTCGGCCATGTCGACATCAAGCAAGGCCTGTCGAACAATCCCATCGTCTGCGGCTGACCAGGGTTCCAGGGCGGAAAGCCATGGCGTGCGGCCCAGTTCCACAGCGTCCAGCACCGTAATCGCGTCCGAGGTTTCCGCTTGCTGTTCTACCACCGCAATCATCTGTGCCACATCGCGGCGTTTCATTTCGGCCAGGGCAACGCCGTTGAGGTGAATCTCACCGCTGGCCGGAGTGCGGATGCCGGACAGCAACTTCAGCAGGCTGGATTTTCCGGAGCCGTTGGGGCCGATCAGCCCCAGGGTTTCACCGCGCCGTAACTGCAACGCTACGTCTCGAACAATGGGCACGCCCTTGATCGACCAGTTCAGACCGGAGCACGACAACACGTCGCGGTCGATGTCGGGCGCTGGCTGTTTCAGAGTGCTCATCGACCCCCCTTGGCTTTGATCAGAATCACAGCGAATACCGGTGCGCCGATCAGCGCAGTAATCACCCCGACGGGCAATACCTGGCCCTTGATCGCCGTGCGGGACAGCACATCGGCGGTGATCAGAAACACCGCGCCGGCCAGAGCGCTGACGGGAATCAGACGACCGTGACGCACGCCAACCAGCAAGCGCGCCGCATGGGGCACGACCAGACCCACAAAACCGATCGAACCCACCAACGAGACCATCACTGCTGTGACGAGCGCTACGGTCGCGATCAATATCACTTGAACCCGCCGTACCGGAATGCCCAGGGCGGCGGCAGAATCGCTGCCGAACATGAACGCATCCAGCGAACGCCGATGCCATAGGCAGACTGCCAGACCGATCAACACCACGGGCACGGCCAGCGTCACCGATTGCCAACGCACGCCGCTGAGGTTGCCCAACAGCCAGAACATGATGCCGCGTGCCTGTTCGGAGTTGGCCGATTTGGTGATCAGGAAGGAGGTCAGGGCGTTGAACAGTTGCGAACCGGCGATGCCTGCGAGAATGATCTGCCCGCTGCCACTGACCGCGCCGGTACTGCGAGCGAGCAGGGCGACCAGTACAAAGGCGGCCATGGCCCCGGCAAAGGCTCCGGCTGACAAGGAAATGGCACCAGCGCCAACGCCGATGATCGCCACCAGCACCGCGCCGGTCGAGGCCCCGGCAGAAATGCCCAGCAAGTAAGGATCGGCCAATGGGTTGCGCAGCAGTGATTGCAGAACCACACCTGAGATAGCCAGCCCTGCGCCGCATGCTGCGGCAACCAGGGCACGGGTCAGTCGGTAATTCCAGACGATGCCTTCATCGATAGGGTCCAGCACGAAACCGGCGCCCCATAGTTTGTTGGCCAGCACCTGAAACACCAGTGACAGGCTGATTGGCGTTTCACCAATCGCAATGCCCGCGACGATCGCCACCAGCAAAACGGCCAGCACCCAGGCCCCGTGCAGGCAAATCTTGCGCAACAAGCGACCGGCGAACTGAGCTGTCATGGGTGCAGATCAAATTTGTCGATGGCGTCCGCCAGTTCATCGATGCCGTCGAATGTGCGTATCGTCGCTTCCATGGCTTGTGCGTCGAGAATCACGATCCGGTTGTGCTTCACCGCGTCCATGTTTTTGGTGACTGGATCGGTCTTGAGGAATTCCAGTTTTTTCTGGAAGTCATCGGCCGGGAAGCGGCGGCGGTCCATGCGTGCCAGTACCAGAATGGTCGGGTTGGCCTTGGCGATGGTTTCCCAGCCGACCGTCGGCCATTCCTCATCGGACTGTACGATGTTGCGGATGCCCAGTGTGTCCATCATGAACGCCGGAATACCCTTGCGTCCCGCGACATAAGGGTCGACGTTCAGGTCGGCGCTGGAAAACCAGAACACTGCCGAGGCGTCTTTCAAGTGTTTGCCTTTGACGCTGTCCTGAGCCTTGGCAAGACGTGCCTGCAGGTCGGCGTTCAACTCGGCACCGCGGGCCTGGACGTCAAAGATTTGTGCCAGTTGCGTGACGGTCTTGTACAGGCTGTCAATCGAGAACGGACGCAGGCGCGTGCCGTCCGCCCCCACCAGATTGTCCTTGCCTTCGCAGTCCGACGGCATGAGGTAGGTGGGGATTTTCATTTCGTTGAATTGCTGTCGGGTGCCGACCACGCCTTGGGGACCCACCATCCATTCGAATTGTACTGCGACCAGTTCCGGACGCTTGTTGATCACCGCTTCGAAGCTGGGATCGTTATCGGCCAGACGCGGGATTTTGTCGTTGAGGTCCTTGAACCGGGGCAGCACGTTGTTGAACCACAGTGACGTACCGACCACTTTGTCGCCCAGCCCGAGGGAGTAAAGGATTTCAGTGGCCGACTGGCCAATGGTCACCGCTTTGCCGGGTGCTTTGGCGAAGGTCAGCGGCACGCCGCAGTTATCGAGGGTCAACGGGTAGGTTGTCTGTGTGGCGGAGGTGTGTGGGGCAGGGTCGGCCGCCAGCGTCAGCGCAGAAAAACCCAGACCGGCAAGCAGCACAGCAAAACGAGGCAAAGACATGAAAAACGATCTCCATTCGAACGGTTATCCGCACGATGGTGTTCTGGCTGGATACACATCACGACTTGCTGCTGGCATAGGTCCGGCAGGGTCAATCAGTCACGGCTATTTCGCCGTGCTGACGGATGTACTCCCCGGACACCCCGCCGGTGGGTCAGTTGCCAGAAAGCGCGACCGCTTGACGGGTTGTCCCGCAACGGTGATGCAGCCTCCTGATGTCGGCAGGTCTCCTGACTGACGCATCATCGCCGTGCTCGGGCCTTCCCGGAGTAACCCAGTGGCATCGATGGAGCAGGGCTCAGCGCCTACAGTTGCGGGGGCAGTTCCGGTTGACGACCTTAAGGTCATCACGGATTCCCTATTAATCCCGTTTGGAAACCGACGGGCGGCATGGTAATGGATATGTTTAAAAGAGTGGGGATTTTTCCTGTATCAGCCGTTGGCAGACAGTTTTTTATCGTACGTTTCGCTTGCTCGGCGCATGATGCAAGCCTTTAATGGCCGGGTGTTAACACCGTCCGGCGGTGAACCTTATCGACCGATAGCCGGTCGATAGTCCGTCCAACCAGGTTTACACTGGTCCGCTTCACCTTTTGGAGACATTTTCCTGTGATATCGACTCAACGAGTGGCCTGGCTTAAAGCCTGGGGTGCCCACGGTTTTACCGCCACCGGCGTGGTCATCGCATTTCTGGCGACCATTGCCCTGTTCGATGATCAGGCCAAAGCCTGCCTGTTGTGGCTAGGCCTGGCACTGGCGGTAGACGGCGTCGATGGCTCGCTCGCACGCAAATTCAACGTGCAATCCGTGTTGCCGGGCTTTGACGGTTCGGTACTGGACCTGGTCATTGATTACCTGACGTATGTGTTTATTCCTGCGTTGTTCATTTATAGCTACATTCCGTTGCCGCCTTATACGCTGTTACTGAGCACGGCGATCATTCTGGTCTCGTCGCTGTTCTGTTTCTGCAATCTGGAAATGAAGAGCAAGGACAATTACTTCCAGGGCTTCCCTGCGGCCTGGAACGTGGTGGCGCTGTGTCTTTACATCATTCAGCCGACACCTTGGGTGACGTTCCTGACGATTATCGGTCTGGCATTGCTGACCGTAACCAGAATGAAGTTTCTGCACCCATTCAGAGTGCGTCGTTTCATGCCGCTGAACATCCTGGTCACTACGATCTGGTTGATCACCAGTGCGTTGCTGATCATCAACCACCCGCATAACGGGCCAGTGGTCATGGGCATATGGTTCACCATGTCGGCCTACTTTATCGGCATCTGCTTGTGGCGTACGTCGCTGGAATATTGGGGTAAGTGGCGGGCTTGACGGGCTAGACGTGAGACCGGCTTTGGCCGGGAGGGCAGTATTTAAAGCGACTGTATGCAGTCCTTGCCTGCCTGTTCCCGGCTAAAGCCGGTCCCACGGCGTGAACATAAGCATAAGGTTTGCCTGCAATGGGTTGCCTCCAAACAAATGCTGGGCGTTTTAGATATGCATGTCTTACCCCCCTGCTTGATGCAATCTTTCTGATTCAGCGACCGATAAATCTTATCCGGCACAGATTATTTTAGGTCTTAAGTCCGCTTGATTCTATGTAATCGGCGTTCTTTTAGTGGCTCTAAATACGACCAATACATTCGAAATATCCCCCTCTTTTTAATTACCAAACGTTCTCTTCAACTGTCAGTTTTGACAGTTGTAGCGCTTCTTCGAGTGCTGGATATTGAATTTTGTGTTGCTGATAACACGATCAATAAAGGGATCTCGAAATGGACAGGATAAGAACAGGCAAGGCGGCAGGTGAACTGGATCCAGGGTTTGGTGATGCCGGCAAGCTGGTTTACAGGGTCACCGGGGCTACACACTTCTCTGGCGCAGCTCTTCTTCAGGAGGACGCCCGCATTCTTATTGCTGGCGCAGAGGCAGGTGGTGAGGTCGTCATACTCAGGTGTCTTCCGAATGGCCAACTTGATCCTGAGTTTGGTGATGAAGGTCAGGTCAATATCTCGCTGGGCACAGGAATCTCGGCCACAACTGCCAGGCCTGCAATTCAGCCTGATGGCAAGATCCTGATTCATGGCGACCTTGAAGGGGAAATGATCTTCGTTGTTCGCTGTGCTGCGGACGGAACGGTAGATACCAGATTTGGTAATAACGGTGTGGTGCTGATTGATCTGTTCCAAAGCGCCGAACGGTTCAGAGCTCTGGTCGTACAGTCTGACGGGAAGATTGTGCTGTCCGGCGAGAGTTGGCGTGCATATGATGATTATGACGCGATACTTATACGTCTCACGGAGTCGGGCCAGCTTGATCCTGGATTTGGTGGAACGGGGATCATCAGGACTTTCAGGATGGGGTATGGTCCGCTGTTGAACCTGCCGGATGGTCGACTGTTGGTAGGAGGTCGTGCAAAAAACGCTCTGCTGTTCGAATGCTATCTCCCTGACGGTCAGTTAGACAAACAGTTCGGTAACGCGGGCGCACTGGTTGTCGAAGTTGAGTCAGCCTCATATTCAGAAGTGGCGGGGTTGACGCTCCAGGATGACGGGTCGATCGTGGCAGCAGGATCTGCGGGCATCGATTCCCAGTTGTTTCCGCTGGTGATCCGCATCCTCTCAACGGGGCAGGGCGATAATTCGTTCAACCATGGCCTGCCAGTTCTTGATAGCTTTGACGGTTATGAGGTGCAGAACTTCGCCGTTGCCGTGCAGCCTGACGGGAAAATTCTCGCGGCGGGTGGTTCAACTGGCACTCCTGACACTTCGAACTTCACGTTGATGCGTATTCTTCCTTCTGGCCGTCTGGATATGGAGTTTGGTAGCGATGCGAGGGTGATGACTGATCTGGGCGGCTTCGACTCGGTTTCCAACGTATTCGTCCAGCCAAACGGTCAAATTTTACTTGGCGGCCGAGTCATTGATTTTGATAAGGGGAGCGGGGTCGGCGTTGCACGCTATATGGGTAGTTAAGGATGATCGGTTTCAAGTATCACTTGTTACAACAGGCAGCTTCGCGATCGACTTTTAAAGTCGTCCGCGAAGACTGTCTGCCAGGTTCGGGGTTCATATCGCGAAATGGCCACCCCCACCAATACCGACTATCAAGAGCAGTGATTTTTGCGTAAACGGCTCCGGGCGTAACCTTGGTTCATTCCCGAAATGAACCCGATCCGGAGGCTCTCATGAACCGCATTTACGCATTTGCCCTGTTATTGACCGTTGCTGTTGTCTCCGGCTGCTCGACCCACCATGCCGTTGAATTGCGTCCCTACACCGCTCAGGAAACTCATCAGCTAGCGTTGGAAGATCTGAATCGTCGCGGTTTGCCCTTCGATGAGTATCAGATCGCCAAGGCGAAACTGCTGGCTGAGCCACAGATGCAGGCTGTTCGAGCATTTGATAATCGCGGTGAGATCAGTGCTGATAACGCTGAAGTCAGCAAAGATCGTCAAGGTTAAGTGCTTAAGTACAGTCTCGTAAAATTCGTAGTCGATTAGAACTGTACCGGTTGTATTTTCTCCTGACTGTTCGTGTGTTTCTGGTTGCCGATTCGATAGGGTGAAGGCCTGCCCTTTAGATGTCTGGATCGCACCATGTCGCTCTCTCTCGATCTGCTACTTGCCTTTGCCCTGTTTGCGTTCGTCACGTCGGTGACGCCGGGCCCCAATAACATGATGCTGCTGGCCTCCGGGGTGAACTTCGGGTTCAACCGGACGGTGCCGCACATGCTGGGCATCTGCTGCGGGTTTTTCAGCCTGGTGCTTGCAGTCGGGCTGGGGTTGGGGGCCGCGTTCCAGGCGTACCCGCTGCTTTACACCATCCTGCGCTATGTCGGCGCTGCCTATCTGTTGTATCTGGCGTGGAAGATTGCCACATCAGGCCCGGCGTCTGACGCAGTGGGTGAAGAGGGCAAGCCACAGACATTCATGCAAGCCGCGCTGTTTCAGTGGGTCAACCCCAAGGCTTGGGTGATGGCCGTTGGTGCGATCAGCACCTACACACCCCTGCAGGGGTACTTCACCAATGTGATGATCATCTCTGCGGTGTTTGCGCTGATCAACCTGCCCACTGTCAGTATCTGGGCAGGGTTTGGCAGCCTGCTGCGCAACGCGTTGCGCGATCCCTTCTGGTTGCGGGTGTTTAACATAGGGATGGCGGTGCTGTTGGTGGTTTCGCTGTATCCGATGTTAAAGGGGTGATTAGCGTTCACTTTAGATCGCGTCCAGCCTTATCGCGGGCAAGCACCGCTCCCACAGGGGGAATGGGATCTCATGTGGGAGCGGTGCTTGTCCGCGATACATTCAACGCAGGACCTTAAATCACAACGCCAACCGCAAATGCCCGCCAGCCTGTTTCTGCCGCGCTTGTACGCGATGCTGCAGGCCCAGGTAAAAATGCTCCAGCCCTTCCTGCAAACGCTCCTGAAGAATCTCGTCCAGTTCGCCGCCTTGTTCGTTATCCGCATAGTTGATCTGGCTATCGATGGCGAAAATGCCGTGCAGGACTTCCTGACATTTGAGCGCCGATAGCACTGGCTTCAGCGCGTAATCCACGGCCAGCATGTGAGCGATGCTGCCACCGGTTGCCAGCGGTAAAACCACCTTGCCGTGCAGCGAGCGCTCAGGCAGCAAGTCCAGCAGGGTTTTCAGCGCCCCGGAAAACGATGCTTTATAAACCGGTGTGCCAATCAGCAAGCCGTCGGCCTGTTTGACGGATTCGATGAAGTCCAGCACTTGCGGGCTGTCGAAGTGGGCGAAGATCAGATCTTCAGCGTTGAAATCGCGAATACGCAGGGTCGTCACATCAACGCCTTTGGCGCGAAGCCAGCGACCGGCGTGTTCCAGGACTACGCCTGAACGGGATTTGAGAGCGGGGCTGCCTGACAGTGAAACTACCAACATGCTGAATTCCTTTTAAAAGCGTAAGGACTTCAAAGCAGCATGCATGCCAGCGCCGTTTAATAACTTAAGTTGCTGAAATTAAAGGTAAATATTCAGATCGCAGGTGAGCGGCTCAACGACGTAGGTGCTCAATGCCGGCCCCAACTGTTGATTCACTGTTGCTGAACCAACACTTGCAGGCAAATCGCAGGCAAAAAAATCCCCGCAATCGGCAGATGCGGGGACGTTTGTTCTGCGTGTCAGTTTCTGAAAGCGGCGCCTGTCTGAATGACGTTGGCCGAGCCTAGCAACTGGCTGACGAAACGGCTCCAGCGAGTGATGTCCGCCGGGCCGACGAATATGACGTCCTGGGCCTGGAGTTCAAACTCTTTGGCCAGCAGGTAAGCCGTCGGTTTTTTCGCCAGCAGGTGATAAACCGTTGAGCGCGCGTTAGCCTGATTTTCCGCACCGCGGATCACGTACACCGCATCACCGTCGGCGCTTTCCGGATTCAGGCCGCCTGAATTACCCAGAGCTTCGAGCAATGTCACGCTGGTGGTGCCAAAGGAAATGACCTGCGGGCGCTGGACTTCGCCCAGCACGTAGATCTTGTTCTTGGAGTTGCTGTTCAAGTGCAGATAGTCGCCGTCTTTGAGGAAGATCTTGCTCAATTGCGAGTCTTTGCGGTTCAACGCGTCGACGTCAATCACGTAATCCTTGCCGTCGCGGCGCAAGGTCAGCCCCGCAAGGTTGGCGTCGGCCAGGTCAAGGCCGGCGGTGCTGATGGCCTGGACCAGACTCAACGGGATATTCGTGATGGATTGCGGGCCGGGGCTTTTGAATGAACCCGAGAGCAGGATGCGCTGGCTGTTGTAACGCAGCACTTTGACGTCGACCTTGACCTCAGTGTACTGCGGCGATAGCCCCATGCTCAGTTGTTTCTGGATCTGCCCGACGGTTTTGCCTCCCGCCTGGATTCTGCCCACGTAAGGGAAATAGAGCGTGCCGTCGCTCAATACTTCCCGGCTGTTGGCGTCGAGTTGGTCCTGCGAGCCAGGTGCGGTCAGCTCAGGGTGTTCAAACACGATGACCAGCAAGGTGTCGCCGGGGCCGACGATGTATTCAGGCGTTTTGTAATTGAGCAGTTCGGCGGGCAACGGCCTGGAGCTGGCTGCGGCTTGTTGCTTCTGCTGCTTGAGGGTTTGCGGGGTGATCTGTACCAACTGAACATCCGGACCGTCCGGATCTTTCGCTTCAACATCTCCTGGGGTCATGTGCTGCCCGGGTGCAAAAGCACAGCCTTGCAAAATCAGACTGGAGAGCAGCACAACAGCTAGGGTTAGCTTCATATAGTGTTCCTTCCTAAAGGTGCGTTGGCACCACAGTGATTTCATTGCTTCCCTTACCAACACCGAGTGTTACGGGGCTTTTTTGATGGATGCACGCACCTCCTCCAGCGCCTCTCGGGCCGGTTGTTGATGTCTTGAAAGGTTTTTTGAAAGGGGCTAACTAGAAGGCGTTCTTGTGCAGAAACCCTTTGAACAGGGTCAGCAGAATAATTTTCAGGTCCAGCCACAGGGACCAGTGTTCGATGTATTCCAGGTCGTATTCGACGCGCTTCTGCATCTTGTCCAGGGTGTCGGTTTCGCCCCGCCAGCCGTTGATCTGCGCCCAGCCGGTGATGCCCGGTTTGACCTTGTGCCGCAACATGTAGCCGCTGACCTGTTTACGGTATTGCTCGTTGTGCGCGACCGCGTGAGGACGCGGGCCGACGATGGACATATCGCCACGTAATACATTGAAGAACTGCGGCAGTTCGTCCAGCGAGGTTCGTCGCAGGAACCCGCCCAGCGGCGTGACGCGTGCATCGTTGCGGGTCGCCTGACTCACTACCTCGCCGTTTTCCTGGACGCTCATGCTGCGGAATTTCCAGACCATGATCGGTCGCCCGTCCAGCCCGTAACGGCGCTGGCGAAACAGCACTGGCCCGGGGGAAGTCAGTTTGATCGCGACGGCAATCAATAGCAGGGGCAGGGCGATCATGCTCAGGATCACGCTGGACAACGCAATGTCCTCGACGCGCTTCACCAGACTCCAGGCACCGTCCATGGGCGAGTCGAAAATACTGATACTTGCCAGGCCGTTGATGCTTTCGCTGCGGGCATGCAGCAGTTCGAACATGAACACATCCGGTATCAGGTACACCGAAGCGGTGGTGTCACTGAGCCCCTTGACCAGCTCCTGGACGTGGGGTTGGGCGGTGAGTGCCAAGGTGATGTAAACCTTGTCGATGCGGCCTTCGCGAGCGTCATTGATCAACTGCTCCAGATCACCCTGTATTCTGATGTCCGTTGCGATCTCGGCACCGGTTTCGGGGTTTTTATTCAAGGGGTTTGCCAGATCATAGAAGCCCAACACCCGCAGCCCCATCCACGGTGCGCTGGAGATCGATTTGGCAAGCCGCACGCCGACCTGACCGGTCCCGACAATCGCCACTCGCCGGGTATTGAACCCGCGTCGCCGCAAGCCATGCAGGACGCTGCGAATCAGCAAGCGATAGCCGCAGAGTACGGCCAGCACCGAGGCGAACCAGGCCATCTGGGCGTTGTTCGGCATGTCGGCATGGTTGAGCAGCAGGTAATCCATGGACAGCAGAGCCACAAAGGTCAGCGCCCAGTAATTGAACACCTTGATCAGCTCGCGCAGGATTCGCTCGCCACGCCACGAGCCGTACATCTGGTGATACTCACTGAGCCAGTGGAAGACCAGCACTGCCAGCAGGATCTGGATCCAGGCTTCGGCGCTGGATGTATCTGGATTCAACTGACTCTGCCAGTAGCCGCCCAGCACAATGACCGTCAGGTCGAGCAGGCGGTGGGCAACCGATAACAAGGATTGATGCGCGTGAAGAATGCCGCGAACGGGATTACGCATGGCAGTGCTCGCTCAGACGGATTTGATCGGAATGACCCGGGCGGTCTGTTCGTTGCTGACCAGAATCGGGGATGCCTGAAGCGTTCTGTGCCGGGCGGGCTGACGTGCCAGACGTGCAGCGGCGAGGCGACTTTCGACAAAGCTCTTCATTTCATCTTCGAAGCGTTGCGCCCCAAACCGTTCTGCGTTGGCGCGACAGGCCTGGACACTGATACGGGCGTGAGCGGCTTCGAACTCACCGACCGCGGCGACCAGCGATGACACGGTTTGCTGGTCGTAGAACACGCCGGTCGGTTGTGGATGGTCCAGGCCGCAGACGGTTTCCAGTACGCCACCCTTGCCGAAGGCGATCACTGGCGTGCCACAGGCCTGGGCTTCTACGGGGCTGATGCCGAAATCCTCTTCGGCGGCAAAAACAAAGGCTTTGGCATTGCGCATGTGTTCCAGCAACACCGCAAACGGCTGAAAGCCCAACAGCGTGACATTGGGTGCATGAATCAGCTTTGCCTTGGCCATTTCCGGACCGTCACCGATCACGATCAGGCGCTTGTCCGGCATCGCCGCAAACGCTTCGATAATCATCGGCATGCGTTTGTAAGGCACCATGCGCGATGCAGTGAAGTAGTAGTCCTGTTTGGTGTCTTGCGGAGTGAAGTTGACGGTATCCACTGGCGGGTAAATGACCGTGGAGTCCCGGCGATAGGCTTTTGAAATACGCCCGCCGATGAAGTGCGAATTGGCAATGAAATCGTCAACACCGGACGAGGTGCGCTGATCCCACATGCGGATGTAATGCAGGATCATCCGCGCCACTTTGCTCTTGAAACCGCTGCTCATGCCCGACTCCAGCAAGTACTGGTGTTGCAGGTCCCAGGCGTAGCGGATCGGCGAGTGCACGTAGCTGACATGCAATTGATCCGGGCCGCTGAGCACACCTTTGGCCACGGCGTGGCTGCTGCTGATGATCAGGTCATAACCCGAGAGATCCAGTTGTTCGATGGCCAGCGGCATCAGAGGCAGGTAACGCTGGTAGTGGGTTTTAGCCTTGGGCAAACGCTGGATAAAAGTGGTCTTGGCCACTTTGCCTTGCAAGTGGGCGCGGTCCTGGTCACTGAGAAAGTCGATTACTGAAAACAGATCGGCCTGGGGCCAGATATTGATCAGCGATGCCAATACGCGCTCGGCACCGGCATACGTCACCAGCCAGTCGTGGACTATTGCGATTCTCATTGAGGTTCCCTTCTGTATGCACAGGCTCTACATCAGGCGCGGGCTGTCTGCGTCTTGGCGTGGCGATTGTTGAGGCGTTTGCCCCACTGGATAAATGGCGTTTCGATGCAGCGAAAGGACAAATGGGCGATGCCCAGGGTCAGTACGGTTGCCAGCAAGGCGTCGTATAGCGGTGGTAGTTGCAGGCCGCGCAGCATGTATTCGGCCAGCATCAGCATTGACGGATGCAGCAGGTACAACGAGTAACTGACGCTGCCGAGCCAGACCAACAGCGGGTGATCAAGGCGGGCACGACGGGTCAGCAACAGAAAGCTGGCGATCGCCAGCGCGTAAGTGAGCAAGTAACGTCCGCCGGCTTCTCCTTCGATAAGGTTTTCGCCGTAGGCCAACAGCAACGTGAGCGGTAACAGCAGCAGGTAAGCCCCCAGCATCAGCAAAAGACAGCGGGTCAGTTGGCGGCTGTGCTCGGCGAGTAACCATTGACGCCAGATCGAGCCAAAGAACATCAACGACAAAGCCAGGGGCAGGGCCACAGGAACTTTGCGCTCGGTGAGTTCGCGGGCAACGGCCAGTAGCAGGCCCAGCACGAGCATGCCCAGTGCACAGCGGGTTCGCACGCCGAGGTCATAGAGCTTGCCGCTGAGAAACAGCAGCAGACACAAGCCGTAGAACACCAGTTCTATGAACAGCGTCCAGTACAGTCCGATTACGTCATCGAAACCCATCAGCGTCTGGACCATGCTTATGTTGGCAACGATTTGCGGCCAGGAGGGGAACAGTCCGCCGGACAGTTGCAGCAGGACCAGATACACCAGCAGCGACAGCCAGTAAGCCGGGTACAGACGCATGAACCGCGAAATCACAAAACGTCGCGCACCTTCAGGGCCGGGACGCAGGCTGAACGGAATGACCACACCGCTGATCATGAAGAACCACAGCACGCCGAATTTGCCGATATCCAGTTCGTGAAATAGCCAGAAATCACCCAGCAGCGGGGCATAGAGGTGAGTGAACACCACCAGCAATGCTGCGATGCCGCGCAATGCATCCAGATAAGCCAGGCGTTTCATGTCAAGACTTGCCCGACGTGGTTTCAGCGGTGTGCTGTAGCGGACTGGACTGCGGATCGATTTGAATCAATGCGTCGATACGCTGAGAAACACGGCGAGCCGACTCTTCCCAGGAAAAGCGTTCGACATTGTGCAG
This sequence comes from Pseudomonas syringae group sp. J309-1, assembly GCF_032582135.1. Lineage (NCBI taxonomy): Bacteria > Pseudomonadati > Pseudomonadota > Gammaproteobacteria > Pseudomonadales > Pseudomonadaceae > Pseudomonas > Pseudomonas syringae group sp. J309-1. Next base: position 37,996 of record NZ_JAWHNU010000047.1, read on the forward strand.
CCCGCGGCGGCGCAAGGCCTGGCGCAGCGGTTCGTCTGTGAGAATGCGCTCCATGGCTGAGGCCATGTGTGAAACGTCCAGGGGGTCGAAATACAGCGTGCTGGCTTGTAGCACTTCTGGAATGGACGCCGCATTGGCGGCCAGTACCGGGCAACCGCAGGCCTGGGCCTCCAGTGGCGGGATGCCGAAACCTTCGTACAGCGATGGAAAGACAAACGCCGTAGCACCCTGATACTGCTTGATCAGTTCGGCATCGCTGAGGCGCCCTAGAAAGCGGATACGCGGATCACGACAGGCCAGACGTTGCAGTTCCGGCGCGGCGAAGATTTCACTGGCGGCACCGACGATGTGTAATTGCACGTCGTCATGACCGCGCAAGGTCAGGAATGCCTGAATCATGCGGTTGAAGTTCTTGTGTGCGCTGGGTGAGGAAACGGCCAGCAGATAGCGTTGGTTATCGGCAGGTGCGACACCGGGGCGAAAGTCATCGCTGGTTGCATTGGGCACGACGAAAACACGTTGTTCCGGGTAGCCGTAGAATCGGGCAATTTCGTTTCGTGAAAAGTTGCTGACGGTGAGCAACGACTTGAGTCGCCATAACAGGACAGGCGTTACGGTGCGGTAAACCGCGCGGAACATTCGCGAGTAACTTTGTGGGTGGCGCACGTAATTGATGTCGTGGTGAGTGGCGATCTGATTGGCGTAAAACATGGGTGCGGTGCTGGACAGTGAGACCAGTAGCGGCCGACCGTGACGCACCAGGTACAGCGGTAAATCCAGCTGTTCCCACACGTGGCCTTTGTTGTGGCCGATGCATTGCACGTCCAGAGCCTTGGCGCTTTCGCTCATTTTTATGCCATGGGGGGCGACAAAAACCAGGTCATTGCGCAATTGCTTGAGCGCCAGGCAAATCTGCTCGGCAAAGCGCTGAATTCCACGCATTTCCTGGGTAAGAAATCGGGCATTGATCACAATCATGGTCGAAGGTCTCTGCGCAGGATGGCGGTAGGTGGTGGTCTGCTTGATGAATGATTGCGCTGGTGCACAATGAACCCAGGTTTCTGTAGGAGCTGCCGAAGGCTGCGAATGGCGTCGTGTCAGGAAAAATGATTTCGCAGCCTTCGGCAGCTCCTACTGGAAACATGTGTTGACGGGAGCTGTGTATCACCGGGCAAACAACGGTGGCTTGCTGCCCAGGCGGATGATTTTCGGAAACTCGTTGATCGGCACCTGGGCCGAGCAGCGGCTGTCGTTGCAGTTCCAGGGGACGCCGCTGTCGTGCTGGCCTCGTTCCGGTTGGCCGCTGTCGGTCAGCAGTACATTGCCTGTCTGAACACTACTGGCATCGATTGCAATTGAACTCGGCGGCCCGGTGCTCCAGGCCACCAGAACCTGCTCCGATCCTTTGGCAAAGCGCAGCAGGTAAACACTATCCAGTTCCCGGCTCTTTTCGGCGTCATAGCGATAGTCGTGCAGAAACGGGCTGATGGCTTTCAGGGTCAGATAAGACGGCTTGGCCGTCAGGTCCTGATTGAAAAAACCGGAATTCTGTTCCGGGTTGCCGGGATTTTTGCCGTCGTCCAGCAACTCGTACCACCACAAACCTTTGATATCCGGCACGGTCTGGGCCAGGAAAAAGCTCCTGGCCAGCCAGGCGGCCTTGGCCTGTTCACTGACTCCGCATTTGTCGCTGTTGCCGGGCCAGCCCATTTCGGTGAGGTATAGCGGCACAGGCCGTGCAACCCGAGCCCTGAGGTCGGCATCGATCCAGCGCAACCAGGCAATCCATCGTTCCGGGGTATGCTGTCCGTCCTGACGGCAATACTCATAAGGATGCAGAGACAGGCCATCCACATGATCGAGCAATCCGGCTGTCACCAGACGGTCGGCAAATCCCGCTTCCATCCCTTGGGTTGTTACTGCGCTGGCCAGAATTGTCACAGGATTTTTTCGCTGTCGCAGTGTGTTGGCGGTTTGTTCAATCAGGTTGCTGTAGTCCCGGGCAATGGCCAGGTCGACCGGGTTCTCTTCGTCCCACTCATTCCCTATTTCGTAAAAGTCCACGCGGTCGGCCAGATTACCGCTGACGAAACTGACGTAGTTCGCGTTGCTATCATTCAATACCAGCAGGGGTCTGAGTTTGTACTTCTGTGTCCTGTTCAGATATGCCTGCCAGGCGGGATCGATCTGCAACTGGCCGTAATGGGGCTCTGCTATGGGCCACCAGGCATCATCGCGAACCGAATCGACGCCAGCGGCTTCGAGCAGTTGCAGCACTTTGGCCGACAGGCCGTTTTTGTTCATCAAGTGAGTCGCGACACCAATAATGAATCGTTCGTCAGCGGTTGCAGTACCGCTCAATAACAGGCTCAGGAGACAAAGGGTCAGTGGCGTTCTTGACAGTCTTCGAGGCGGCTTGCGCATGGTTGTCTCAATGAAGAGGCACGGTCCGGAGCGTAAGCGTCCAGGCTCTGGTTGGTCACGGGCCGGTAAATAACACTGCTTATAAAGACGGAGCCCGGTATGTCAGATTGGACCTGACGCACCAGGCTTTGCCTGGTATGACGTGCCGTCCAGCAAGGTCTGTTCGAGAATGCTTTCGTAGCTGTCGAGCATCAGTTGCAGGTCTGTCAGGGCCCCGACACTGATTCGGGCCTGAGCGCTCAAACGTGCCAGCAGCTCAGGCTGCTGATGCAACCTGAGCATCGCCACACCCAGCGAGTCCGGATCGTCGGGGCTGCACAGCAGGCCATTGAACTGATCCTGAATAATTTCCGGGAGTCCGCCCATTCGACTGGCTATCACCGGCACCGACCAGGAGCAGGCCTCAACCGCGACCATGCCGAAGGGCTCGTTCCATATTGACGGCACGATGGCCACATCGATTTGCTTGTAGAAGTCTTCAGGAGACTGGTACCCCACGAAGCTTATTTTTGGCGAGAGAGCCAGTGCCTTGAAGCGTTCTTCATCGTCCAGTTGACCCCGGCCGGCAATCTGCAAAGTGGCGTCAATAGGCAGTTGCTGGAATTGTTCGATCAGCCAGCGCAGCCCTTTAGGTTCGGACAAGGTGCCCATGTAGCCGAAGCGTAGCGGAGCATTTTTCGCCGGCGGCCCCAGGCTTTTGACCTTGATCGGTATGGCCGGACGAGGACTGGCGTTGTGCACTACGTAGCCACGGGCTCCTTTGAAATAACCCTGGGCTTGCAGGGTGTCGAGCATGAAGCGGCTGACGCCGACGACCGTGTTGACCTGGGCCGAGCGGGCCTCGTGGCCTTTGCGAAAGTGCTCGCAGCGGCCACATTGAGTCTTGCAGCTTTGACCTTTGCTGAACATGGTGCTGCCGGGACACAACAGGTAGAGATCATGAAGCACCTGGACGATGGGCAGTCCGGCGGCGGTGATCTCGTCCCAGGCTGAAACCGACCAGCCGGTCAGGTTGTGGCACACCACCAGATCCGGTTTTTCCAAGGCGATCACTTGCTTCACATAATCGCGCATGCCTGCGTTGTAGCGGTCGCGCAGGTGCCAGCCCAGTCGCGCCAGTTTACCGGGGCGCTGGGCGCTGAAGTGCCAATAGAAATTACGCAATCCGGCGCGGTAGACCTTCACCAGATTGACGGTCTCTTCGACAAGACCTGACTGCGGGCCGGTGGCAAGTACTGCGACCTGGTAGCCACGTTGCTGCAGGCCTTCGACCGTGCGTTGCAGGATGATTTCTGCGCCGCCACCGATGTCCGGGGCATACAGGCTGCTGATGAACAGGGCCTTCATAGCGGATATGACTTGTGCAGGCCCAACACACCGGACTCGCCATCGGCGATGGCTCGTTCGATCAGACTCAAGCGTTGCTCGGCACCGCGTCGCTTGGCAATCAGCCGCAACAGGCGGAAGAATACCCAGCGATTGAAGCTGTAGAGACATTCCGACGAGGCCCAGATGTTCTTGTCGAACCAGGCCTGATTACGGGCACCGTAATAGGCGCGAAGATCCGAGCCGCCCAGCAGAAAACTTTCATAGATATTGCTGGTGCGCGCTTTGATGTTCCATGAGTCCTCAAGGTCATCCAGCAGTGCATCCGGCACCAGAAAAATGCGTCCGCCGGTGGCGGTAATGCGCCAGGTGTATTCACTGTCGTCGGCGTACAGCATCAACGCATCCAGTGGCAGGCCGATGCGCTGGTAAAGGCTGCGATGGGCGAGCAGACCGCCGTAAGTAGCGAAGGGCAGTTGTACCGTTTCGATTTTTTTGTATTTGCCCTGAGGCTGACCCCAAGGCAAGCGTCGCCAGATTTTGTAGGGCAGTTGCGCGATATGAAAACCGAAGAAGCTGGAACGACGCTGGATAGCAAAGCGGCGCGGTACACCGGCCGCGATGTCGGCCTGGTGAGTAGGACGAAAGCCCAGCACGGCGGCCTTGTCTTTACCATCAATGGCCTGGCGCTGAGCCAGGCTCTGATGCAGGGTCGCAATGGCGTTGATCGTCGGCGCGTTGTCGTCATCCATCAGCCAGATGTATTCAGCGCCAGCGTCCAGCGCAGCCTGAATGCCTATTGAATAGCCTTTGGCTGAACCGGTGTTGCTCTGCAGATAAATGACCTCGACCTGACCCGGCCAGGTTGTGCGCAGGTTTTCCAGCGGCGCAACCGAGGCATTGCTGACGATAATCACCCGATTGATCAGCGGACTCTCCAGCGAGCGGCTGACCAGCGTATGCAAGTAGTTGTAGCGATCGCCATAGGTCAGCGTCACCAGCGTTGTGAGTTGGGTCATGGTGAGTTCCGGTGGATGAGGTCAGAGAGCAGGAGCGGTCTTGTGGCTATCAAACACTGACTTGTAGGAGCGCACGAGCACCGCGAGGCCGCGATAGCGGTGTATCAGAAAAGACGCCATCGCTGCCTCGCGGTGCTCGTGAGCTCCTACAGAAAAGCATTGCAAATCAGGTAACTGCATTTGTTTGACAGGCGCTGCCCTGGTGTGGGCAGGGATCTCATTTCAGATCAGGGAAACAAGAAGTGGGCTCAGGCGCAGCGAGCGTCAAACCCGTGCTTCCATCCGCAGCAAGCTGCTCATCGGCAACACCACTTTCTGTTCGCGTCGCAGCAGGTTGAGCAGGATGACGGCGCGCTCGGTGCCATCGCAGGCGAGGAATATCGCTTCGATATCGCACAGCTCGCCCGCTTTGATCAGCACATGTTCGCCGTACCTGAACTCGGCTTTTGGGGCCGGAGTGCTCAGGCGCAGGCGAATCTGCTCGATCAGTTCGTCTTGCACCGGCACCGGATGGCCACCAAACGTTACGATTCTGGCAACACCTCGAGTTGAGCGGATCGGGTACCAGTTGTCATGGATCTGATCCATACGAATGAATAGATAGCCGGGGAACAGTTCCTCCTGATTCACAGATCGAGCACTGCGTTTTTTCGTATCGCCAGGCTTGAACGGGCGATAGCACTCGAAATTCTGACGCTGCAGGTGTTCTTCGGCGCGTGCTTCCTGGCGGGGTTTGGTCTGAATCAGGTACCAGCGGGCTGGGTTACTCAAAGACATGGCAATCACTCCGCAGCAGCGTGGGCAGGTTTGATGGAGTCGGCATCGCCCTGGTTGACCAGTTCAGCCATTGGGTTTGTTTCGCCGGGCTGCACGCCATCGCCGACGCTGTAACAGGCCAGCATCGCCTGGATCTGCTCCACGCTGTTGAACATCAACACGTCGATGATCGACAGGCTGGGTACAAAAGGCTGGTTCAGTTGTGGGTAGACGATGGGGTCCATTTTGAAGAAACGAACCAATAGCCCCTGACGCGCGAAGTGACTGCGGTCGTACAGCTCGACGCCACCGATTGGATTGAGAAACGTGGTGGCCGCGAAGACGCGTGAGACGTTGATGACACGGTCCTGTTTGTCGAGGCAGGACACGAGTTCGAGGTCCGAACCGCGCAGAATGGGCGTGAGGATATGCAGGTAAGCGCACAGTTCGCGAATCGTGTGCTCTGTGTAGACGCCAAGGTTTGTCTGCGGGAAGCGAATCAAGCGCTCCAGAAAAGGCATCACCTGCGCGAAGTGCGGCGCCTTGCGATAACTCTGGGAGATCAGGTTGACCAATCGATCAGCCTCATCGCTGAAGTTGTCGCACAATTGGCGTTTCATGATCGGCAGTTCGAAGCTGTCTTTCTTCAACGGGAAGGTCATCAGCTTTGCTTCACCGTTGTTCAGGATGCGATTGCGATTGACCCACCCGGAGCGGATGTACTGCAGATCGTCACCGAGGACAAACACGTCCGCCGCCGCAATCAACTGAAAGTAGCCCAGATAGGGGAAGAGATAGGGCTGCATCATTGCGATCGTCCGTGTCATGTGTAACTCCTTGAGCATGCGGGGAAATAAAGTGCGCGTCTGGACGCTATTTACGGACCGGGCTGTAGTTGTAGCCATAAGCGGCGCAGTCATAGTCAGCGGTGGACGCCTTGCGCAGCACGCCGTTGAAGATCGCGCCTTTGATCAGCACGCCGTTCTGGCCAAGGCGACGTTTGCAGGCTTCGATTTCTTTAACCGTGGTCAGGCCGAAGCGGGTCACCAGCAGACACGTGCCCGCCTGACGCCCGACCAGGGTGGCGTCGGTGACGGCCAGAATCGGTGGTGTGTCCACCAGAATCAGGTCGTAGAGCGGGGAAAGCTCGGCGAGCATTTTGTTGAAGTTGTCATGCATCAACAGCTCAGAAGGATTCGGCACTGCGAAGCCGCAGGCCATCACGTCGAGGTTGCGTACCTCGGTGTGATTGATGGCGTCCGTGCTTTTCACGCGAGCTGCCAGAGTGTCTGACAAACCGTGCTTGGGGTTCAGACCGAAGATCTTGTGCTGGTAGCCTTTGCGCATATCGGCATCGATCAGCAGCACGCGCCTTCCAGCCTGGGCAATGATCACCGCCAGATTACTGGATACGAAGGACTTGCCAGCGCCGGGCGACGGGCTGGAAATCATCAGGACGTTGTTACGCGCCTCAAGCATCGCGAAGTGCAGGCTGGTACGCAGGCTGCGCAAGGATTCGATGGCCAGCTCGGTGGGTGCAGAAACACTCAGCAGTTTCGATTCCTTGCTGCGTCCCTGACTGTTCTTTTCCAGTCGGTCTTGCTGGCGGGAGTAGGGCAGCGACGCGTAGACCGGCATGCCAATATTTTCGATGATTTCGGGGTTTTCCACGCCGCGATAGAACGCCTGGCGGACGAAGACGGTGCCAACTGCCACGACAACGCCGAGCAATGCAGCCAGCAGCACGATGAGTTTTTTCATCGGTTTGACCGGCTGTTCGACGTTGGCGTCGGCATTGTCGATGATCCTGACGTTACCGATACTGCCTGCACGCAGGATGTCTTGCTCTTGGCTCTTGTTGAGCATCAGGGTGTAAGTCTGGCTGGTGACCTGCATGTCGCGGGTCAGGCGCAGCAGTTCCTGTTGTGTAACGGGCAGCGCTTCGATCTTCTTCAGCAGGCCCTGTTTCTGCGCTTCCAGCTGGCTCATCTGATTCATCAGGCCGCGATAGGTCGGGTGTTCGCGGGTGTACAGACGCTCTATCTCGACGCGCTTGAGCTTGAGTTCGGACAGCATCGAATCCAGCTTGACCACCTGATCCAGGATGCCTTTGGTTTCGATGCTCAGGTCCACGGATTTGGCGCTGGTTTGAAAGTCGTTCAGGGCCATTTCCGACTCTTCCAGTTGCTTGCGTACGGCAGGCAGTTGGGAGCGCAGGAATTCCAGGCGTTGCGCAGCTTCGGCCGAGCTGCGCTCAACGTTCTGGCGCACATATAGGCGGCTGACTTCATTGAGGATGTGATTGGCTTTCTCTGGACCGGGGTCCTGAATGGCGAGGTAGATGATCCCGGAATCCTTGCCTGCTTCGGTGATTTTCAGGCGGTCCTGATAAATCAGTGCGGCCGTCAGCGTGCGCAGTTTGGCGACGATGAACTCAGTGCCTGGTCGTGCATTGAGCGCAGCCACCTGTATTTTTGCGCCTTTGCCCTCGACGGTCTGGTTGATGGCACCACTCAGAATCAACGTACGGTCTTCGTCATAAAGAGAAAAGAACCCCGGTTTTCCTGCAACCAGAATCAGGCTTTCGCCGAGCAGGCCTTCCGGGACGTCGAGCTGAAACACGTCGATCTTCTCTCCGCCCCAGGCGTAGGCAGTCTGGCCAAACAGAGGCTCCGCCAGTGCGTTGGGTGTCTCCTGCTTGAACGTGCGGTTCAAATAAGGGCCAATCACCGGGAACAGTTTCGGAAGCTGCACGATATTGAGCTTGAGGTCTTCGACGACTTTGCCCAGAACGGCGCGGGATTTGATCAGCTCGATTTCAGTCGTGGCTTGAGACACCGACATGGGTTTGCCGGAGACCTCGGGTGTGCCCTCGATACCGATTTTTTTCGGCTCGATCTGGATCATCGCGTTGGCCTGATAGATCGGTGTGGAAAGCAACGCATAGGCCACGCCCGCCAGGCTGAAGAGCCCGACGATCAAAAGGATAAGGCCCTTGTGGTCGAATAATGTGCGCAAGATAGTTGCCAGATCGATCCGGGAGTCCTGGTAGTAGTCCAGGGAAGAGCGGTTCATAGCGGTCATTTATCTTGTTTCTCCTGACTGAAGAAAAGGTAGCCAGTCGTCGACGCATCTCGAGAGCTGCTCGTAGGTCTGTTCAAAGGCTAATTGGGGTTGCCGGTAGGGGTCGGCGATTTCCAGCTGTTGCTGCCATTTGCCAATCAGAAACGTTTTGCCACGTACTTCAGGAGCCAGCTTCAGCACGCTGTTCAACTGCGAAGGCTCCATCAGCAGAATCAGTTCGGCGCGGTGCAGCATGGCTCTCTCTACCTGACGGGCTTGATGTCGAGGTGTCCGGACTTGATGCATTTGCAATACCGCCTGCGCCAGCGGGTCCATCGGCGAGCCGAGAACCGCGTGTGTTCCTGCCGAAGTCACCTGCACATGCGGCGCGATACGTTGGAGCAACAGCGCCTCGGCCATGGGGCTGCGGCAGATGTTGCCAACGCAGATCACCAGCACGTTACTGAACATGGCCTTTGCTGATCGATGGCAGCAGACGCCTGCGCAGATTGACGCTCATGTTGCGGATGGCCATCAGCAGCGCCTGGACTTTGTGCATCGGGCCGAGTGCTGCCAGGGACAGGCAGAAGACCTGTTTCAGGAAGTGTTCGTACAGGGCCTGATTGCCAATGCGCTGGTAATAGTTGGCCAGGCTGCTGCTGGTCTGCAGGCTCATGTGCAATTTGCGTTTGTTGCTGCGCATGGAAAAAATTCCGCCCGGGTGCACCCGGTACGCCGCCGGTTTGATCTCGGCCATGAACTTGCCTTTACCAAAGGCGCCCAACAGCGACCACCAGCACATGTCATTGAGCGGCGCGACGGGCATCATTAGCTCGGGCGGCAGGGTGCTCAGCAGATTACGAAAGCACACCGTCAGGGTCGAAATCGGTCGTGCTTTCTGCAGGTCCAGAGCACTGGCATCGCTGCGCAGATTGCCTTTTAGCTGAATGCCTCGCAGACCGTTTTTATCGAAGGCCATGGCGTCGTGATAGGTCATCACGTAGTCCCGGTTAGCTTCGAGGAAGTCCACCTGGATCTGCAGCTTGTGTGGGTCGGTCCAATAGTCATCAGCTTCGCAATAGGCGATGTAGTGACCGCGCGCCTTGGCAAACAGACCGGGCACACAAGGCCGACCATGCTGGAACTGGTTCACCTGCTCATAGAAGGGCCGAATGATGTGCGGGTAACGTTGGGTGTACTCGGCGATGATCCGTGCCGTGCCATCTGTAGAGGCATCGTCATTGATCAGGATTTCGAAATTGAAGGTCGTCTGCTGAGCGAGAAAGCTGTCCAGTGTCTGAGCGATGAAGTCTTCCTGGTTGTAGGCCGGGCACACGATGCTCAGTAATGGCGGTGCGCTTGGGTCAGTTTTTGTAATCTCATCCATGGCTCATGTACTCGGTTTGCTGAACAAGACGAAAATTCTGGCTGCCACCGGTTTGTAGCTGGCGGCGACGATCAATAGGGTGATCAGGCCGCTGACTGCCAGGCCCAAAAACACGCTGAGGCGATCATCCCCGGCAATCAGCAGGAACAAGGGTTCGCTGAGTGTCAGACCCACTGCTGTCATCACGCTGATCCGTAAAATGTCTCGCAACCACTGGCCATGGATGCCGGGAGCCAGACGGCGGTGAACGATCATCGGCCAGATGGCGAACGACACCACGCGCAGAAGAAACCAAGAGATGGCCGCGCCATAGGCGCCTTGGTAACGAATGGCGAAGAACATCACCGGTACCGTGACGATGGCGGAAACCACGCTGTACCAGATATGCAGACTTATCTGCCCATAGGCGTACTGCAGGTAAAACTGAAAGGCGCTGACGGCCATGATCGCGCTGCCCAGGGAATACCAGCACAGAATCTGATGGCTCCATTGCGCCGCGACCCAGTCGCCGGTCCAGGCATAGATCAGGTACTTGCCATGCAAGCCGATCAGGGCGGCCAGCGGAAACAGAAACGTGCAGGCAAAGCGGTTTGCGGCCAGGAACAGGACGTTCATCTCACTCTGACGACCCTCGGCCACCATCACCGTCATGCGCGGTAACAACGCCTGCACCAGTGGGTTGGTGAGCATCATGATGCCGGTGGTGGTCAGGGTCACCAGCGAAAAATAGCCGTATTGATCCAGCGGCAGCAGGTCGGACAGCAACACCTTGTCCATCTGGGTCAGCACAATCCACAGCACTGAAGTCAGGGTCATGCTGGCGGCAAACGGGATAATCGGCTTGACCAGCTGCCAGTTGAAACCCGTGAGGAAGTGCGGGGTGGGCATTTGCTGATACGCCCGGGCAGCAAACATCAGGGTCTCGATCAGCCCGACCAGGACTTGGAATCTGAAGTAGTCCTCAGGGTCCTGAGAGTAGGTACTGACTAACACCAGGCCGCCGAAATAACGCAGTGTCGCAATGATGATGTTGGCGATATTCAGCCAGGCGTGTTGTTCAAGGCCCTGAATGCCGCTTTTATACAGGGTTGCATACAGGCGCAGGCCAACCACCAGTCCCATCAGGCTGATGCAGTTGATCAATGTCTCGGGCCGCAGGTCTTTAGCGTTGAGCCACTGCAGGGCAATCCACGGGCTGCTCAGGTAAATACCGATGCAACACAGCAGCGCCATTGGCAGGAAAATGATTTCGAACGAACGCAATAACTGCCCTGAGCTGCGTTCACGGGCAAGCGTACCCTGCTGGTGGGCGACGGCACGCACCAGGCTGGGTGACAAACCCGCATCAAGTAGCAGCAACCATGTCTGCATAACGGCGAAGAATCCGATCAAACCATAAGCCTCGGCACCCAGGTGCCCGAGGTAGAACGGCATGATCAGAATTCCCACCAGCAAAACGTAGGCCTGGCCGACATAGTTGAGTGCGGTATTGCGAACGACCGAGCGACTTTGCACCATGGCAATTACATCGCCCGAGCGATGAGCGGGCTGCGGTAGCGCGCGCTATTGATGCTGCACTCTTCGAGCAGCGTGTTGATGACTTTTTCCTGATCGCTTCTTTGCAGGCCGGGATAGATCGGCAGGCACAGTACGCGTTCGCTCAACGCACGGGATTCGCACTGGGGAACCTGCGGCTGCAGGTACTCAAGGGTATCCAGCGACGGATAGAAGTAGCGTCGTGGGTTGATGTCCCGATGGTTGAGTGCAGTGCGTATGCGCAGCAATTGTTGTTCGTTGTGCAGGGCTACCGGGTAGTAGCTGTGATTGAGCTGGCTGTCTGCCTCGGTTTGCTGCAGATCCAGATAGTTTTCCAGTCGGGATGTATAGCGGTAAGCAATTTCAGCCCGTTCTTCAAGAATGTTCTCGATGTCATCCAGGATGCAAAGACCCATGGCGGCAGAAAATTCGTTGAGCTTGGCGTTGATGCCAATACTGTCAATCTTGTCTACGTCAGAGATACCGAAGTTACACAGCAGATAGGCACGTTTGGCTATTTCGTCATCATTGGTGATGATCGCGCCGCCCTCAATGGTGTGGAAAAGTTTGGTGGCATGGAAACTCAAGGTGCTGACATCGCCCCAATTGAGCACCGACTGGCCCGCATGACGCACGGCAAAAGCATGGGCACCGTCATAGATCACTTTGAGTTTGTGCTTGAGCGCAATTTGTTCAATGCGTTCGACAGCACAGGGATTGCCGAATACATGGGTGCCGACGATAGCGGTTGTATCGGCCTCGATGCGGCTTTCGATGTGGTCCGGCGAGATGTTCCAGGTGGCGGGATCAATGTCGGCAAACAATGGCCGTATACCTTCCCACTGTAAGGAGCTGCTGGTTGCGACAAAACTGAAGGGGGTAGTGACCGCGCTGCCACCAAGGTTCAGCGCACGGTAAGCCACTTGCAACGCCAGCGTCCCGTTGTTGGTCAGGATGATATGTTTGACGCCCAGATATTCTTTAAGGCGTTCTTCCAGTTCGCCCAGCAGAGGTCCGTGATTGGTCAGCCAGCCCCGGGCATAAATGCCTTCTACATAAGCCTTGAACTTGCCGATATCGCCCAGGTATGTCTTGGTTACGTTGATCATCGAAGCCTCCATGTTTGACGTTTAACGCAGGTGTCAGAGCGATTTGCCGGGTGTGACTGCCGTGGGGACTGCGCCCGCTTTGATGCTGGCGCGTCGGGCGCGGCGTTGGTTGATGTTCAGGATCAGCCGCGTGGTCAGGCTGCCGGCATGGGGATCGCCGAAATGGAAGATTGCCGTCGCCCGGGTAATCTCGGGGCCGCAGGGCTTGTTGGCATGCAGTGTCCGGTAGCCCCAGAACACGTAGATATCGCCCGGTTTGAGCGTCAGTGTTTCGGGCTTGAGCCAGCCTCGCTGGATGGCCATGACCAGCAACTTGCGGCTGAAGGCGTTCTGCAATAACGCTTTTTCAACGGCGTTGAACACCGCGTTATGCCGCACTTTGCGCAGGTTGGGAAACAGCATGAGGTCACCGCGATCGTCCCCTTCGGTAGGGATGAACACAGGCACCAGCACGGTAACCAGGCTGGCATCGAAATGAAAACAGTTGGATTCACGACGCCCCTGGTTGCCTTGAACACAGCGCAGAACCGGAAAAATTTCGGTGCTGGCGGGCTCCACGCCGGTGGCCGAGCGATAAAGGCCGGCCAGCATTTGCTGGAAGTCCGCAGACTCCCACAGCGATGACAGCGAACTTTGCGACAGTAACTGCTTACCGTGGTGAGCGAAGTACTCACCCCGATGCAGTGTCGCCTCGGCTTGGGTGTAGGTGCGCAGCAGTTGCAGGTCGTTGGCGTTGAGTGCGCCGCTTATCTGGCAGAACCCCTGAGCATCGATCTGCTCAGCAATCTGCTTTATCTGCGGCTGATCCATGGCAAATGAAGATGGCATCAATTCAATCCCTGATATTGAAGGTGAGCTCGTCCACGCTACCGCCCGAATCCTTTGATCCAGTGTGTGGAGGTCTTGAGCGTATTTCCCGTCACGTGGCGCAGATTCCCGGGCCACGCTACCGCCATTCCGACTGCTCTCAGCAGCTGGGCTCTTTTCTGTTAATCAAAGGACGACCACCGGCGCTAAAGTGCGCCGTGCAGATAACTAACGTGAGGCATTTCAAGAAGTGTGTTGGCTCGATATTTCCTGCGCGTTACTCTTTGGTAACACTGCACTGACAAGGAAATGTCTGACATGCGTATATATCGTTCTCGCCTGGCTTTCTGTCAAATTATTTCGTCAACATTCTGTTAAGTTTTTGATAAGTGGTTTTAAATATATCTCAAGTTGTTGATTTATAAGGAGTCAAAAAAACATTACGCGCACTGCTTCGGTGCGGTGACGGTTTTTGGGCACTCTTACAATTTTCATAAACTGAAGGCTCTAAACGCCGTTATCGTTTTTATAACGCCAGAAGTTCGTCGGCGAAAGAGAGGGTTATATAAATCTTTAAAGGAAACATAATATTATTCAAATGAGTGTAATGATTGATATTCACTCCCTTTGAATATATCTATAGGCGCTAGAAGGGTGCCGGTCAGTACTGACAGGGGCTTGTTACTCCTGCTGTTGGGCATGGAATGTGCGTGGAGTATCATGGAGCTCTTGAGACAGTTGCTTGTATATGTCTTTTTTGAATAAGCAAATATTAATTAATAATTTTTTGATCTATGTCTGTTCATGCATGATGCTCCACAGGTTCAGTTTGAGCGTCGCAGGAATCGCGACTCGTATTACGCAAACAGTCCGGCGTTCCGGGCTGCGCATTTGAAGGTGGTTTGATGAAAAATCTTGCGCTGTATTTTGACTACGCTGCTACCACTCCCGTTGATGAGCGTGTCATTGAGGTCATGGTGCAATGCCTGGGCAGGTCTGGCACGTTTGGTAACCCGGCATCCAATTCACATGCTTATGGCCGCGAAGCGCGATCTGCCGTTGACATTGCGCGGCAGCAGGTTGCTGATCTGGTAGGTGCTCAGGCGGAGCAGGTCATCTGGACTTCGGGTGCGACCGAGTCTAACAATCTGGCGCTGAAGGGCGTTGCTCAAGGTTATGCAGAGCGCCACGGGCTTACCTCCGGGCACATTATTACCAGCCTGATCGAACACAAGGCGATTCTGGATACCGCTCATCAGCTGCAGTTGGCGGGTGTTGAAGTCACTTACCTGGCACCTGATACGAATGGCTTGATCGCTCCCGAGGCAGTGACCGCTGCTCTGCGTGAAGATACTTTTCTGGTGTCGTTGATGCTGGTCAACAACGAGCTGGGGACGCTCACCGATATTGCACAGATCGGTCGGCATGTGCGCGAGCATGGGGCACTGTTCCATGTTGACGCTGCTCAAGGGGCTGGCAAGGTCAGGATTGATCTGGCCGAACTGGCGGTGGACCTGATGTCGTTCTCGGCGCACAAGATCTATGGTCCCAAAGGTATTGGTGCGCTGTATGTGGGGCCGCGAGCCGAACAGCGTGTAGAAGCGCAGATTCATGGTGGGGGGCACGAAAGTGGCCTGCGTTCAGGCACGCTGGCCACGCATCAGATTGCCGGTATGGGCGCAGCCTTTGCGTTGGCGCAGACGCTGTTTGACGAAGAAACTGCTCATATTCAGCGTTTGAACGAGCTTTTATGTACACAGCTGGCCGATGTCTCCGGCTTGCGTATCAATGGCGACGCGGCTCAGCGCATACCTCATACCTTGAGTCTCACGTTCGGCAACAGTGATCTGGACATTGCAGTCCTGGGCCACGGTCTGGCTTTTTCCTCGACGTCTGCCTGTAACTCGGCAAAAAACACCCCGTCACATGTTTTGCTGGCGCTGGGTCATGACGCAAAGGCGGCCAGTCAAACCATTCGCCTGAGCCTCGGACGCTTTACCACTCAAGAAGAAATCGAGCGCGCAGCGTCGCTGATCAAGGCTGCAAGGGTACAACCTGCGTTCTGGGCGGTTGCTCAGTCCTGATTGGTGCTCCATTATCTGCCCGCAAGAGATTAATTTATCGGGTCAGCAGGAGAACCAATGAGTACGCAATCGAAACCCAGCGCAGCCGTCGCGCAACGTCTGGCGCAGACACGGGCCTTGATGAGTCGCGAGCGTATCGATGCTTATCTGGTGCCTTCGGCCGACCCGCATCTTTCTGAGTACCTGCCAGGTTACTGGCAAGGACGACAATGGTTGTCGGGGTTTCATGGTTCGGTCGGAACGCTGATCGTTACTCAGGATTTTGCCGGGCTATGGGCGGACAGCCGTTACTGGGAGCAGGCCACCAAAGAGCTGGCTGGCAGCGGCATTGAACTGGTCAAGCTCCAGCCGGGGCTGCAAGGGCCTTTGGAGTGGCTGGCTGATCAGGCCAAGACCGAAACGGTTGTGGCAGTCGATGGTGCTGTGTTGGCGGTTGCCTCTTCCCGGACTCTTGCGAGCAAGCTCTATGAGCGTGGAGCAAGGTTGCGTACTGACCTGGATTTGCTGACTGAGTTATGGACAGACCGACCTGCGTTACCCGTCAGCCCTGTTTATGAGCATTTGCCGCCTCAGGCCTCTGTCAAACGAGGAGAAAAGCTCGCTCGTCTGCGTCAGGTCATTACCGAGCGTGGTGCGGACTGGCATTTCATCGCTACGCTTGATGACATTGCCTGGCTGTTCAATCTTCGCGGTTCAGATGTCTCCTACAATCCCGTGTTCATTTCCTTCGCTCTGATCGGGCCGAACAGCGTCAGTCTGTTTGTTGACTCGGACAAGCTGAGCGCAGGCGTACGCCTGAGTCTCGAGCAGGACGGCGTTACGTTGCTGGAGTACACCCAGATTGGCGCAGCATTGCGTGAAGTGCCTAAAGATGCTCGCCTGCTGGTTGATCCTGCCCGGGTGACCTGCGGACTACTGGATTACCTGGATGCAGAAGTCACGCTGGTGGAGGGCCTCAACCCGACAACCTTGTTCAAGTCCCAGAAAAGTGAAGCCGACACCGCACACATCCGTCAGGCCATGGAGCAGGACGGCGCGGCGTTGTGTGAATTCTTCTGCTGGCTTGATTCTGCATTGGGGCACGACCCTGTCAGCGAGCTGACTGTTGATGAAAAGCTGGGACAGGCTCGTCAACGCCGTCCAGGTTACATCTCGCCCAGTTTTGCTACCATTGCCGGATTCAATGGTAATGGAGCGATGCCGCACTATCGTGCTACACCGGAGGAATTCTCGCAGATCGAGGGGGACGGGCTACTGCTCATTGACTCCGGTGGCCAATACCTGGGGGGCACGACCGATATCACGCGCATGGTTCCTGTCGGTACTCCAAGTGCAGAGCAGAAGCGTGATTGCACTCGAGTACTCAAAGGCCTGATCGCGTTATCCCGTACGCACTTTCCTAAAGGCATTCTGTCGCCGCTGCTGGATTCCATCGCCCGGGCGCCAATATGGTCTGAAGGTGTGAACTACGGTCACGGCACCGGGCATGGTGTTGGCTATTTCCTCAACGTCCACGAAGGACCGCAGGTTATTGCCTACCAGGCTCCGGCTACGCCTCAAACCGCCATGTTGCCAGGCATGATTACGTCGATCGAGCCGGGTACTTATCGTCCGGGTCGATGGGGTGTCCGAATCGAGAATCTGGTGATCAATCGTGAGGCACAGAGTACGGAGTTCGGCGACTTCCTCGGGTTCGAAACCCTGACCTTATGCCCGATCGATACCCGATGCCTGGAGATCGGGCTGCTGACGCAGGATGAGCGTGAATGGTTGAACGACTATCACGCTCAGGTGAATCAGCGCTTGAGCCCACTGTTGCAGGGTGCAGCGCTTGAGTGGCTGCGAATGCGTACTGTGGCGGTCTGATCTGCTTGAGGTTTATATGGCGGTGAATGCAGCCGCCATACTTTCCTTTAGTCAGCGGCTTTTGCAGGTTTTTTGCAGATGATAATCATGCTGCGACTGGTGTAGCCGGCGGGGTTCAAACCGAAAGGATAGTCGCCCGGGTCTTCCAGGCCATCGCCTGATTTGGCAATGACTCTGAAGTTTTTCGAAACGCATGAGTCAGCTGCCAATTCGTAGCACCTTTGCCACGAAGACGATAAGCCTGAGCAGTTGATATGAATCCCTCGTTTGGTCTGCTTGACGGGGGCCGAAGTAGCTGCGCAGCCTGTGATTATTAGTGTCGCTAGCGCTATAAAAATATAATTCATTACCTTCCTTACTCTGGCCTTTGTTGAGCGCCAGTGCCCAGCCCGGATGCGGTTACTCACTCAGATGATTTGGCATTCTGCCGTAGCTGGATTCGGCTGTGGCGTTGCCATGGGGTAAACATGGCTTAACATCGCTAAAAACGCCAGTGACATCTTGTATCTGAGCAGGTAAAGGCTCAGTCGGCAGGGACCAATTGTGCGGTTTCACGTCGTGCTGTAAGGGTTGCGCCTGCTGAGGCCAGAATAATCGCGCCAATGGCCAGCCATTGAGTAAGGGTCAGATTTTCGTGAAGAAAAAGCATGCCTGATAACGCTCCGAATGCCGGCTCCAGACTGGCCAGGGTCCCGAATGTTCGTGCAGGCATCCGGGTCAGTGCGACCATCTCCAGGCTATAGGGGAGGGCAGTGGACAAGATCGCTACGCCGATAGCGGTAGGAATCAAGCCAATATCGAGGAGCGCCCAGCCTGCATGCACGGCACCAATCGGGGCAATGAAGAGGGCAGCAATGAGTACGCCCAGCGCTGCCGTTTGAATGCCGTTATCTTCCCCCGCCTTCTGTCCGAACAGGATGTAGCCTGCCCAGCAGATTCCGGCGCCTAACGCATAGGCCACACCGGTCATATCCAGGCTCGCGCTTTCTGCGCCGGTCGGAATGAGCAGCAACAATCCCGTTACGGCCAGCGCGATCCAGACGAAGTCGAGTGGTCTGCGTGAACCAAACAAAGCAACAGCCAGCGGCCCGGTGAACTCCAGGGCTACGGCAATGCCTAGCGGGACGCTGCGCAACGACATATAGAAGAGGAAATTCATGCCTCCCAGTGCCAGTCCGTAGAACAGCACTGTCCGCAATGACTTCGCGGTGAATCTGGCGCGCCATGGGCGGAGTACCAGCAGCAGAATAACGCTGGCAAAGATCAACCTTAAAGAAGTCGTGCCCTGCGCACCTACCAAAGGAAACAGCGTCTTCGCCATTGATGCTCCGGTCTGAATGGATGCCATGGCAATGAGCAGTAGTCCGATAGGGAATAGCGTGTGGGAAAGAGGGCGCAGGTTGTTGCTCATGGGGAGGGTGTTCCAGTCAGCGGGCAGTTGGTGCAAAGGCTATATGATGCTTAAGAAGATCTTGCTGCGCAATATAATGCTCATGGTGAGTTGTTCTTCTATATAAGCAGTATCTTTTTAGCTTTTTTGGGAAAACTGAAATTAGGGGTTGACGGCCTCTCTAATCTCTCTATAATTCGCACCTCTTCTGGCGCAGACAGAACGAAAAACTCCTTGATAATCAATGAGTTGGA